>CBHWBX010000035.1:0-16582 GCA_966111935.1 uncultured Gemmatimonadaceae bacterium | reverse complement strand
GAGTTCGTCGCCCCCCGTCGACGGATCAGTCGCAGCGACGATTGGACCGGTTGACAGCACCCCGCCAAACCGGTGCGTATTTTCCATGAGGCATCCCCGACGGAGCACATGGCGGCACGCGCGACCCAAAGGCTGACCCGACGCATCACCGCCCTGTTCGCGGTGACGTTGCCCGTGGCCGCCGCCGCCTTCAAGGCCGGTGCATCCATCAGCGACGAATGGACGCCCGCCGAGCGCGCCGCCATCCGCTCGCTGTCGCTCGCCAGCGCCGGCGCCCCGCCCGCCGATCCATCGAACCGCTACGCCAACGACCCGCGCGTCGCCGAGCTTGGGAAGACCTTCTTCTTCGACACGAAGCTGAGCCGCCGCGGCGACCTGTCGTGCGCCGGCTGCCATCAGCCGGGACGCTCATGGCAGGACGGCACGCCGCTCGGCCAGGGCGTCGGTACGACCGGACGCCGCACGCAACCCATCGCCGGGACGCAGTACAGCCCGTGGCTCTTCTGGGACGGCCGCGCCGACAGCCAGTGGGCGCAGGCACTCGGTCCATTGGAGAGCCCGGTGGAGCACGGAGGCACCCGAACACTCTACGCGCGCGTGATCGCCACCAACTATCGCGCGAAGTACGAGGCACTGTTCGGCGCCGCCCCGTCGCTCGCGCACCTGCCGCAGGCGGCGGGGCCGAATGGAAGCTCCGCCGAGCGCGCGGCATGGCTGTCGATGTCCGACGCGCTGCGCGACAGCGTCACGCGCGTGTTCGCGAACATCGGCAAATCAATCGCCGCATTCGAGCGGACGATCCAGTTCGCCCCGTCACGCTTCGACCGCTTCGCGGCGCGGCTCGATGGATCGGGAAATCCCGCCGACACGCTGACCTCACGCGAAGCGGCAGGATTGCATCTCTTTCTCGGCAAGGCGCGCTGCGTACAGTGCCACAGCGGCGCGATGTTCACCGACAACGCGTTCCACAACATCGGCGTCGCGAGCGACGTCGACGGCAAGCCTGATCTCGGACGTCGCGACGGCGTCGCGCTCTATCTCGCCGACGAGTTCAACTGCGTCGGCCCGTGGAGCGATTCACCGGCGTCGGCGTGTGCGCGCGCGGATACACCGGCGCGACTCGGCGACTCATCGACCGTGCAGGCGTTCCGCACGCCGTCACTGCGCAACGTGACGCGCCGGCCGCCGTACGGACATGTGGGACAGTTCGCGACGCTCGAGGCAGCGATCGAGCACCACAACAACGCACCGGCCGCGCGAGCCGGCCGCAATGAGCTGACGCCGCTCGGCCTGTCGCAGGACGAGATCAAGCTGATCGTCGCGTTCCTGCAGACGCTCGACAGCCGCGAGGTCTTCGTGCCGCCGTCGAGGGGTCCAGTGCCGGCGACCGTGGCGCGCTAGGCGAGCGCACCACGAACGGCCTCTGAGAGCCGCTCGATCGTGAACGGCTTCTCGAGAAACGCCGCACCTGGATGCGTCAGGCCGCGCCGCAGGATCTCGTCGTCGGTGTATCCGGACATGTAGAGAATCCGAATCTCCGGCCAGAAGGCCGTCAGCCGTTCGCCGAGCACGCGGCCGGTTTGATCGGGCATCACGACATCCGTGAGAACGAGATGGATGGGAATTCCGCGCGCGTCCGCCGCGGCGGTGATGGCCAACGCACTCTCGGAGCTGTCCGCCTCGAGGACGCGGTAGCCAAGTCCCGTGAGCATCCCTTCCACCGCGCTGCGAACCGCCGCTTCGTCTTCCACGAGAAGAATCGTTTCGGTTCCGCGCTTTGGTCCCCTCGCTGGGAGCGTCGGCGAAAGCTCGTGCGACTCGGCCGATCGCGGGAGCAGCACCGTGAAGCGGCTCCCTTCTCCCAGTCTGCTCTCCACGGTGACGTTGCCGCCGCTCTGCCTGACGATGCCGTAGACCGTCGAGAGTCCGAGCCCGGTTCCCTGGCCGTGAGGCTTCGTGGTGTAGAACGGCTCGAAGATGTGCGGCAGTACCTCCGGATCGATTCCGGTGCCGGTATCCTCGACGACGATCGAGACATAGTCGCACACCGGCATCTCGGCGCTTTCATTGAAAGCAGCACCGCCCATCGGCACGTTCGCGGTGCGCAGCCGAATCGTGCCGCCCCTCGACATGGCGTCGCGCGCATTCACGGCAAGGTTCATCAACACCTGCACGATCTGACCCGGATCCGCGTACACCGACCACAGGTTGGGCGCGAGCTCGGTCTCGATCCTCACGTCCTCACCGACGATCGGCACGAGCATCCGCGCGACTTCGGTCACGGTCTCCGTCACGTCGAGTTGGACCGGCTTCCCCCCCGGCGGTCGACTGACGGCGAGCTGTCGCTGGGTGCGCGGGGCGGCCCCCTCGGCCGCCTTGGCGACCTCTCCAAGGTCGGCCTGCAGCTTCGATCCCGGCAGCACATTCTGCAGAGCGATCTGGGTGTAGCCCGAGATGACCGTCAACAGGTTGTTGAAGTCGTGGGCGATGCCCCCGGCCAGGCGCCCGACCGCCTCCATCTTCTGCGACTGCTGGAGCTGCTGCTCGAGCTCGCGCAGCGCGGTGACGTCGGTGACGATCCCGTTCGAGAGGATCCGTCCATCCGTCTGGCGCTCGGCCTGCGCGACGATCTGAATGAATCGCTGCCTTCCATTGGGAAGCAGCACGCGGCCGTCCCAGCGGAAGGGCGTGAGATGCGCCGCGGCGGTCATCCACGCAGCGCGAAAGCCGTCACGATCGCCTGGATGAATGAGATCAACCAGCAGCGAAGCATCACGAACGGCGGCAGCCGGATCGACACCGAAGAGCTGGCGCGCACCTTCGCTCACGTAGGTGTAGCCGCCGCTCCAGTCGGGATTGATCGCGTACTGATAGACCATCCCCGGCACGCTCGCCACGACGTGCTCGAAGCGCGTCTCACTCTTTCGCAAGGCATCTTCAGCGAAGCGTCGTTCGGTGACGTCGCTCGCGTTGACGACGATGCCGCGAACGGCGGGGTCGTCGAGCAGATTCCGGCCGACGGCGTTGAGCGCACGCGTCTCTCCGTTCCTGCACACGACGCCATGGTCCGCGACGACGACGTGGCCCGGGTTTGTCACGAGCTCGCGAAACACCGGTTCGAGCCGTTCCCGGTCCTCCGGCGCGACGAAGTCGAACACCGACCGACCGAGCGCTTCTTCCGAGGACCAACCGAGCACACGGAGGAACCTGCCATTCGCGTATCGAAGCACGCCTTCCGCGTCGATGACGGAGACAAGCTCCGACGAGCTCTCGGTCAGCGCGCGGAAGTATCGTTCGCTCTCACGAAGGCGCTGCTCGGCGATCGCTCGTCCTGTGATGTCCGTGAACAGACAGACGGCGCCGGTGAACCGCCCGTCGCCATCGAACGTCGAGCTCGCGGACTCAAGCGCCGCGAGCATGCCGCCATCGGGCAGGACGAATGCGACTTCGGCGACGTCTGGAATTCCACGCTGGCGCATGGCGAATCGCGTTCGCGCCTCGAAGGCCGCCTGCGGCGCCATGAAGTCGAAGACCGGCCGGCCGATCAGATCGGCCACGCTGCGACCGAGCATCGTCGCGACACGTGTGTTCGCGTACGTGATCACCCCGACGGCATCGAGGGTACAGATTCCCTCGTACGCCGTCTCGACCACGACCTGAAACAGATTCTCGAAGCCGTCTTCGGTTGTCGCTCTACCGCTCATCCAGAAGTCGTCTGACCGCGACGAAGAGATCGTCCATCGCGAATGGTTTCGGAATGAACGCCGTGACCGGCGCATCGCGCACGTGCGCCTCCACGACTCCCACGTCGTAGCCGGACATGAAGAGGACACGCAGGCCCGGATACCAGCCACGAAGTGTATCGAACAGCTCGCCCCCTGTCATGTGCGGCATCATCACGTCGGTGAGGACCAGGTGAATCGGGGCCGCATGCCGCGCGGCGATGTCGAGCGCATCCTCGCCGTTGCGCGCCTCGAGCACCTGGAATCCACGGTCCTGGAGAATTCGGCTGATCAGGTGCCGGACCGCCGACTCATCCTCGACGAGCAGAATAGTCTCGCCATCCCTCGATGCATCACTGGCGACTGCGTACTCCGGGATACGTACGGACGGACCGAGCTCGCGCGCGAGGCGCAGAGAGTAGCGCGCCAGCATGCAGATCATGTCGACGCGCCTGACTCCCTCGCCATCGAGCTCCTGTTCGTCGGCAATGGCGCGCGCGTGGGCGATGATCGCGTCGAGACCGGTGCAGAGGGAGATCGCGGTCTCGTACACGTGGGCTTCGTTCTTATCGGTTGACAACATCGATTGGGTGAAATCAAAAAAAATGAGGCTCAGGCAACGAGCGGGACTCGCAGCTCCACCGACGTGCCTTCGCCGGGCGCCGAGTCGATCGTCAGCTCGCCGCCGGCGAGCGCGACACGTTCATACATGTTGATCAGCCCCTGACTCGCGCCGGTCGTCGCGCGTTTCCGCGCGGCCGCGACGTCGAAGCCGCGGCCATCGTCGCGCATGATCAGATGCAGCGCGTCATTCGAATAGCTGACGCTGATCGCGACGCGTGTCGCCGCCGCGTGGCGGATCACGTTGGTGAGCGCTTCCTGCACGATCCGGAAGACCGCCACCTCGAGCGTGACCGGCGGCCGCGGCTCACGCGCCTCGACGGTCAAGCTCGCTTCGAGTCCGGCGCGCTTCGACTCACGCTCGACGTACCAGCGCAGCGATGCCGCGAGCCCCTGCTCGTCGAGCAAGGCCGGGCGCAGCTGCTGGGCGAGACCGCGCAGCCGCGCGAGCGCGCCATCGACGAGCGCGAGGCTCTCCGCATCGTCACCGTGACGGGTGACCATGTTGATGCGTAAAGCCGTGAGCACCTGTCCGAGATCGTCGTGCAGCTCGCGCGCGATCGCGCGCCGCTCGGTCTCCTGCGCTTCGATCAGCCGCCGCGACAGCTTGCGGAGCGCGTCCTCGGCGCACACGCGCTCTGTGACGTCCTGATTCACGACGACGGCACCGGTGATCTCGTTCTGCGCGTTGAGAATCGGCGCGGCGTAGTTTTCGATCGTCTTCCGCTGTCCGCTGTAGGTCACGATGTCGATCAGCTCGTCCCGGGTGGTCTCGCCGCGATCGAGCGCGCGGCGCGACGCCCATTGGTCAGCGGTGACCGGAAGTCCCGACCCGTGCCAGACCGCATTCGTGTTCGCCCATCGCTCCGTGCCACGAACGATCGAGCCGCCCCAGATCCGTTCCGACGCGGAGTTGCCGAGGGTGATGTCGCCCCGTGGGTCGAGCACCAGCACGCCCACGGGCAGGGTGTCGAGGACCTGTCGCAGCAGGCGCTGCCCCTCGCGCACCTGCGCTTCGCTGCGCACGCGGTCGGTGATGTCGAACGCCACGCCGACCACTCCAGTGACGTCGCCGGCCGGGTCGCAGAACGGCCCGAGGTGCAGGCGCGCGGCCGCCGTTCCGTCGTCGATGTCGAGCACCGAGGACTCGCCGCTGAGTGCTCGGCGACACGCATCGAGAACGCGCTCGCGATCCGGCGACGTCTCGAACAACTCGGGGACCGTCTTGCCGACGGCGGACGCCGTCTCCGAGAACGCAGCGCCGGTGTCCCAGAGGACGCGTAGATCGAGATCCGTCGCCGTCGCGCGGGCGGGAATCTGCCGCGTGAAGACGTGCAGCCGCGCTTCCGCTTCCTTGAGCTTCGTGACGTCGATCATCGCGCCGACCAGGCGATGGGCACGGCCGTGCGCATCACGCTCGATCGCGCACCGCGATGCGAGCCACACCCACGCGCCGTCCTTTCGCCGAAAGCGATACTCGCACACCCAACCTGGCGCACCGTCGCGAATCGCCCGCGCCGCGACTGCCTCGACGCGCTCGAGGTCCTCCGGGTGCGCACGTGCGGTCCACCAGCCAAGGTGTGCGTCGACCTCGTCGCGCCTGTACCCGAAGAGCGACTCTACGTTGCCATCCCAGCGCACGAGATCGCCGCCGACCTCGCACTCCCAGATGACCTCGAACGCCACGTTCGGCAGAAGACTGTTGCGGTGTTCATATGCACTACGCGTCGAGAGTGATCGGGACATGCAGATTCAACCGATGTGGATGATGCCGCGGCGCAGTGCCAGCGTCACGGCCTCTGTCCGATCCGCGACACCGAGCTTTTTCATGATGTGCTTGAGATGCGCCTTGACCGTGTCCTCGCTGCGGCCGATCGCGCTCGCGATCTCCCTGTTCCGCAATCCCTTCGCGGCCAGATCGAGCACCTCGAGCTCGCGCGGCGTCAGCTCGTCCTGCGCCATGAACTCGGCCAGGCGCTCGGCGATCTCCGGCGGAATGATCCGCTCGCCCGCGGCGGCTCGACGCAGCGCGTCGACGAGCGGCGCGCCGAGCGTGTCCTTCAACAGGTAGCCGCACGCTCCCGCCTGGATCGCACGATAGACGTCGGCGTCGCCGTGGTAGCTTGTCAGCGCGATGACGCGTGCCGATGGATCGGAGGCCATGATGGCGCGTGTCGCGCCAACGCCGTCGAGGTTCGGCATTCGGACGTCCATCAGCACGACATCGGGACGGTGCGCCTCGTACAGCGCGACGGCCTCGGCGCCGTCGCCCCCCTCGCCCACGACCTGAAAATCAGGTTCGCGGGCGATCAGCGCCCGAACGCCGGCTCGGACGACAGGATGGTCGTCCACGGTGAGGACGCGGATGGCCATGGTAGGTTGAGATTTAGCGCCTCGAGGCTGTCGGATACAATTACCCATTCGAGGGAGCCGTGATCGCCCTCCCCGTGCGTCGAAAGATTTTTTAGCCGTCGCCGGACAACCAGCCGATGCACTCTTGCATATCGAGGGCATCGACGGCCTTGCCCCACAGCGGGCCACCGGGCTCCATCACGTAGCTGACCGTCAGCGGCCCGAGGTCGACCGGCTCGACGCCGATCTGGCGCATGAACCGACCGACCAGCTCCTTGGCGGCGTGATCGTCGCCGGCGAGCGGAACGGCCAGCTCGATCGGCTCGTCCGTGGACGCGCGGTCGGCGATACGCGTGAACGCCTCGACAGGTACGCTCGCGAACGCGCGAACGATTCGCGTGCTCGGCAGCAGGGCCATCCATTCACGCGCCGACGCGCGATCGTCCTGTCCATCGCCGAGATCAGACTCGATCGTCGTCGTCGCGTCGACGACCACGACGTCTTGGCTCATCACCGCGCTCACGCGCGCGATCGAGTCGTTCAGGCCCGCACGATCGCCGGTGACGACGAGCATCTCCGACGACGAGTACGACGCCCCATCGGCCGCGCCCTCTTCGACGCTCAGAATCGTATGGCCCGCGCGTGTCGCCAACACCATGAGAGGCCGCCTGAGGCAGCCGTCTCCAACCATCGTTATGTGCATTGGTGAACAGTCGCTGGTTCGCCGATGCGAGGTGTCTCCCGGCGTCCGAGAATCGTCTCCCAGCGCGTGCCTCCGACCTTTCCCCATCCTCACGATGAATCGCAAAGTCCGAACAACGCGTCCTGGAGTCCGCGAAGCGTCCTGATCCCCGTGCGGCGCCGAGATGCGTTGTACTCTGCGACAATGAAGAACACGATTCGACCACGCCCCCTCTTCGCGCAGGACATCGTCGGCAGCATCGCTGCCGATCGTCAGCAGGTCGACCTCCAATGGCGCGCCGGGACATTCATGATCGATGAGCCAACCTTCAACGGTGGCCAGGATCTCGGTCCGGATCCGTTTACGCTCGTCCTCGCCGGACTTGTCGGATGCACGCTCACGACCCTGCGCATGTACATCCGGCGAAAGGGGTGGGATATCCACAACGTGACCGCCTCGGTCAACATCACGCAGCAACCGGAGCCGTTCCTCACGACCATTCAGCGGAAGATCGTGATCGGCGATGCGGCAACGGACGAGCAGCGCGACAAGCTGCTCTACATCGCGAAGAACTGCCCGGTCGCTCGGCTCCTCGAGGGCGATCTTACGATCGATACCGAATTGAGCCTCGCTAGCGACTGAACTTCGTCTGCCTGCGGGACGGGTCAGGCGCGCGGCGATGGTTGGAATTTGTTGGAAAGACGATCCGGGGATTCTCAGGATTGGAGGATAGGGCGCGTCTCGGCCGACCAGCGCGAAAATCCCTCTCCCGACACGAGACCCCATCCTCCAATCCTCAAACACCCTCAAATCGTTTCACCGTCAAGTCCAAGCCCGACCGCGCATTGAACCAACGAGGCGGCTGGAACGGTAGATTGAAGGCATTCATGTCCCCATCGGGAGGTTGTGCGCGCCATGACGAATGCCGGCGTTCCGCCATTTCAGCCGTTCGAGCTCGAGTATTATCAATCGCAATTCGAGCATGACGTCGAGATCAACCTCGCCGATAGCAGCGTGCAGTGCGTGACGACCCGCGAGTGGCTCGACGAGGACGAATGCAAGCGGCTGCTCGACACGCCGCTCTACTACCCGATGGTGAACGGCACCCTCGAGCTGCGCCGCGCCATCGCCGCACTCTATCCGAACGCGCAGCCGGAGAACGTGCTCGTCACCGTCGGCGCCGCGCAGGCGAACAGCATGGTGGCCGCAACGCTGCTTCGCCCCGGCGACGAAGTGGTCGTCGTCTCGCCCGGCTATCGGCAGATCTGGGGACTCGCGCACAACCTCGGCTGCACCGTGCGCGAGCTGCAGCTCCGCCCCGGGCGCGACTGGCATCCCGACCTCGACGAGCTCGATCTCCTCGTCAACGAGCGCACCCGCCTCGTGTCGATCGTCAATCCGAACAATCCCACCGGCGTCGCCTTCGGCGAGGAAGAGATGACGCGCATCGTCGCCGCCTGCGCGCGCGTCGGCGCGTGGCTGCATGCCGACGAGGTGTACTGCGGCACGGAGCGCCACGGCGGCGCGGAGACGCCGAGCTTCTGGGGACGGTACGACCGCGTGATCTGCACGAACAGCTTCTCAAAGGCATACGGCCTCGCCGGACTGCGGATCGGCTGGGCGCTGTCCGATCCGGAGACGATCGAGGAGCTGTGGCGCCGGCACGAGTACGCGGTAATCGCGGCCGCGGCGCCGAGCATGACGCTGGCGACGATCGCGCTGCAGCCGGAGAAGCGTGCGCGATTGATCGAGCGTCAGCGCGCGCTGTCGCGTGCGGGATATCAGGTCCTGAACGAGTGGCTCGCGCAGCCGAGCGTGTGCGACACCTTCAGTGTGCGCCCGTCCGATGCGACGGCGATCGCGTTCGTGCGCTACGACCTGCCGATGACGTCGTTCGAATTCGCGGAAAAGATCCGGAAGACGCACAGCGTGCTCGTCGCACCCGGCGGTTTCATGGGTGCGGAGCGGCACCTGCGGATCACGCTCGGCTATTCGACGGACAAGGTTCGTACGGCGCTCGACCGCATCGCGGCGGCGGCGGAGAAGTAGCGCGCTACTTCTCCATCTCGCTGAGGGCGCGGCGAGGAAGGCACCGGGCTCGGCCTTGCGATCAGCCGGGATCTCGCTCGCGCGATGGGTGGAGACGTGACACTCGCGAGCGCGGTCGATCGCGGCTCGGAGCTTACGCTGTGGCTGCCGACAGCCTAGCGCCTGCGCTCACCCTTGCCGAACAGCGTTGCAGCGGGTTGCTTCACTGTATCCCAACACCGCGCGCCGTCTCTGACGTGTAGCCGCGGGATCTGAACGGCCCTTGCTTCGCCATACGGGCGACCCACTCGCCGATCGGCACTCTTGCCGGAGTAGGCAGTGACCACGCCCCCGCGAACCACCGCGGCGAAGCTCGCGTTTACCGCGCTTCGTCTGCTCGACAACGCGTCCCTCAGCACCGCCGTCGGACGCCCGATCGGCCGCTTGAAAGCGTGGGCCGCCGGCGAGCCATCGGGTCTGGATGAACAAACCGCCATGGTGCTCGCGGTGCTGGCGCTGGCCACGCCCGAGTCGCCGGCAACTCGGCTCGCGCTCACGCTGCGCGATCAGATTCGCGCGACGCTCGCGTTTCATCATGGAGAGACGGCAACGCACCCTTCGTCGCCGCCGGGCTGGCCACGTTGAGGGCAACCTGTCAGCGTGCGCGAATCGCTGTCTGGTAGTGGACCGTAGCGGAAGTCGTTGAACAAACGCGCCATTTTGTTCAACAACTTACGCTACACTCCACCAGCTACCGACCGGATTTTTTCCGTCGCGCCGACGCGTTGCGGTTGTCCGGTTTGGGATGCTTGGCGTTTCGTTGCTGAATACCCGCGCCGCGTGCCGCTTCGGTGACGCGCTCCGCGAGGTGATGCTCGGCCGGCTCGACCTCAGCGCGGCTCGTGGCCGCCTGCTTCGTGTTGCGCGGCGATCGCGCCTCGCGATTGCTGCTCGAGCTCGTGTTGCCCCGGCTTCCACTCATATTCGGCTCCCGTTGAGAGGGGTCCGCGAGAGCGCAGGCTGTGTGCCGATTACCTCGGTTAAAGGGGTCCTTCGCTGCGCTCAGGATGACACAGTGGTCACGGAATCGGATTACACGCCGTCTGCGTCGAGCTCGCGTCGGACGCGCCGGACATGTTCGTCGTCCCCTTCTTCACCGTGACCGTGTACCCGCCGCCCGCCGTACCCGGCGTCGTGAACACGATCGTCCCGTTCTGATCCGTGCGATACCACGGCTTGCCGTGCGCCGTGTAGAGCGTCTTTGCCTGGTTGTGCATGTGGCCGTACGAATTGCTGTTCGCGACCGACGCCGTCACCCACGTCGGGTTCGTCGCGTTCACGTACGCGTTCGTCACGCCATTGCAGCTCCCGTGGTGGTCCGCCTTGAGGACGTTCACCTTCATCCCGGGATTGAGGTCGTAGCGCACCGTGTTGAGGAAGTAGCCAATCGCCCCCTGCTCCGCATCGCCGGCGAGCCACATCGAGAAGGATGCCGAGTCGGGGCCGACGAGCTTCACCGGCACCGAGCGGTTGTTCGGATTCGGATCGCTCGGCATCGGCTTCATGATGTGCAGCTTCGCGCCGCCGTTCATCGTGATGTTGCAGATCGTCGCGCCGTTGGCGCACGGGTCGTCGGTATCGCGATAGATCAACTGCCCGCGCGCAACGCGTGCATTGATCGAATCGCGCAGCTTCTGCAGCGTGACGCCCGTGTAGGCATCCTTGTTCTCGAAGAAGTATTTGATCTGGAGATTGCGCGCGGTGCTGAACAGCTCGAGCAGGCCGGTGAGGTGATCGGCATGCTGGTGCGAGAGAATCACGACGTCGATCGTCGTGTCGTGCACGCCGAGCGAGTCGAGGAGCGCCGCGAAGCGCGACTGGCTCGGGCCGCCGTCGATGATCACCTTGCTCGTGCCGTTCGTGATGTAGTTCGCGTCGCCCTGACCGACGTCGAGCACGCGTACCGTCAGCGGCGCCACCGTTCCACCGCCGCCGCTGACGAAGCCGTTGTTCTGGGTGCGCGGCGTTCCGAAGTCGCCCAGCCCATAGGTGGTCGTCGCGAGCTGCCAGACGGAGCTACCGACCGTCGAATGCTCCTGCGACGGATCCTTGAGGCTCCACGACTTGCCGGCGGTCGTCGACGTCCAGGCCACGGAATCGACGAGCGCGCCGCTCGCGTTCCGGAGCGTGAGCCAGTCGCTCGCGTTCGCGAGCGTCACCGCGGTGCCGTATGCATAGTCGACGGTCACACCGCCATTCGTACCAGAGGCGGCGATGCGCGCGAGGACGACGTAGCCGTGCGACGGCAC
This sequence comes from uncultured Gemmatimonadaceae bacterium, assembly GCA_966111935.1. Taxonomy (GTDB): domain Bacteria; phylum Gemmatimonadota; class Gemmatimonadetes; order Gemmatimonadales; family Gemmatimonadaceae; genus JAQBQB01. Next base: position 4,868 of record CBHWBX010000035.1, on the reverse strand, counting down.
GCTGATCGAGCTGCCGATCGTGAACCCGCCGTCGTTCGCCGACGCGACGGTGTAGTTCTGGATGTTGATCGCCGAGGCGCCGGGGTTGTACAGCTCGAACCATTCGCCGTTGGCATCCGTGACGGCGTTCGGGTCGGCCATGATCTCATTGATCACGAGGGCCTGATTGCCGGCGTTGATCACGTGATGCGAGGTCGCGAGAGGAGTGAGGACGCGCGGGTCGGCCATGTCCGAGGCCGAGCAGCCGACCACGATGGCGGCGGTCGCGGACAACGCGATCGCTAGCTGCGAGCGAGGATGCATTCATGTCTCCAAGTAACGAGATGAGTTCCGTCGGCATCGTCGCCGCGGGAAGGAGACACCGCCGACGTCACGCCGTCAATCACATTCTCGTATCTTCGCGGTATCTGTACGGTCGTCCGGCCTTCCGCGCAGCGCGATTGGGGCTCATCTCATCATCGGCTGATATGCCGAGAGGGGCCCCCACTTCACGTGAAGGCCCCTCAGAACCGCGGCACACCTGGAACACTCAGTTCGAGCCTTCAACGAACTGTGATATAGCTTCCACCGAGCGGGCCATACTGTGCAGAGGTCGCCTGAAGCATGGTTCGACCGGCGCCGACTGCGGTGACCCGCCCCGTCTGCGCATCAATCCGCACGACCGTGGTGTCCCTCGAAGCCCACGTTACCGCGTGATAGCCCTGCAGCGCCTCGGGACCACAGGTTGAAAGCCGAATGCCGGCAGTGAACTGTTGGCCGACTTGTATCGTCGTATCAGCCGGTACGGCCTGCGTCATGAGGCTTTCGGCACAGCCCCCGACCGTCGAGGACGAGCATGCAGAGACTGCGGCGGCAACCACTAACGACGCGAACGCCATCCAACGCATCAATTACCTCCGATGAAATCGGCCCCGAGACGCGTGCCCCAAAGCGTCTCGGGGCCATACGGCGTCTAGACTTCAGTAGTAGAGAGAGACCGAGTTACTCTGGCTACTATACCCCGTCGCCGTCACTGCCACCACCTCGATCCGTGACCTTCGGTCCGGATCACGAGTCGCGGCGTCAGCCTCCGCAGACGGCACCCATCGGAGCTCTGCGGGAAGTTCACCTGCCTCGCTCGCAAGCGACATCGCCAAGTTCTTAGGATTATGAAACTGTCACCACTCTCGATCGCGAACGAACGCACGGATCTTTTCGATCAGCTCTTCCAGCCGAGAATCACTCATAAGTCTGCATATTAAGCGACAGCCGCAGCGAAGGCCTGGAAAAGATCTCCCGGCAGAGAGTGTTGCAGTCGCCACGTCACCGCCATCGGAAGCTCACCGATGTGATTGACGTAGGTTGCCGGCCCGAGGAAGGTGAAAGCGCGCTCCTCGACATTGATGCGCCCGAACATCAGTATCGCCCCGCCAGTTTGCGCGTGTTGCCGATAGCGCCGGCCCGTCGGACTGTCTTCTCGAGTCACCGACTGACTTTCCCAGTGAATCAGCTCCGGACTGATCGCATAGTCGCGGTAGCGTGTCGTCGGTGAAAACTGGCCGATCGTCTTATCGAGAGTGAACGCAAAGATGTCGGCGTTGAGCTCTCTATCGTAGAACGCGCCCTCACGCCATGTGCGAACCTTCACCCGGTCGTCGTTAGCGCAGGCCGCGAGCATCTCAAGCCGCGTGTAACGAGCATGGATCGTCATCGGGACCTCCGGACGAATCGCCAGCGGGATACCGAGATGGGTGATCCGGCCGGTGAGCACATCGAACAGCTCGACCAGCTCGGCGCGGACCTGCGGGTGTGCCCATAGTAGTTTGGCGCCTTCCTCCAGCGCCATATCGGCCGATGCGACGCGGTCGAGCAGCTGCACGAGCAGCATCTTGAGCAGACGGCGTTCCCGAAGGCTGAGCGACGCCACTGCCGGAGGCACATCGGCAGACAGCCACCGACGCCACGTTTCAAGGCGCTCCGCGTCGTCGGCATGCAGTAAGCGTCCGCAGGCTTTCCGAAGCGTCTCTTCGTGAGGTCCAGCGGGACAAGTCGCTAAACCGGCAGCGCTGCGGAGATCGGACCAGCTATGCGTGCCGTCATAGATGTCTTCGACATCCAAGCCCGACGCCTCGAGAAACCCACCGAGCGAAATCGACGGTTCCTCTCCAGCGAGCAGTCTCAGCTCGGCAGCCTTCTGCGGCCACCGCGAGGGCACCGCATACTTGATGCTCTCGAGTACGCGATCGGTTGCCACCCGATCGAGCTCCATGTGGCAACCCGCGGGCAGAAACGGGAACCGTTCGGCAACCTGTCGTGCGACGGACTGGCGGCTCCCGCCGAGCAGCGCCTGGAAGCGGCGATCGTAGCGGAACTCGCGCCGATGCTGGCCGACGAAGTCGAGCACTGTGCAGACCGACTTGTCCTTACTCTTTCTCAGCCCTCGTCCAAGCTGCTGAAGAAACAGGACCGGGCTATCGGTCGGACGAAGCATGAGAATCGCGTCGACAGACGGCACGTCGACGCCTTCGTTGAACAGGTCGACGGAGAAGACAACGTTGACTCGGCGCGCCGCCAGGTCGGCAAGCGCCCGGCGCCGCTCTTCGTCAGGCGTGTCAGACCAGACCGCGACGGCACGGACGCCATTCTCGTTAAACACGCGAGCCATGTAGCGCGCATGCTGGACACTGACGCAGAAGCCGAGTGCGCGGGTCTCACTGATGCTGCCGACCGTTTTCTGGAACTGATCGAGGGCCGAGCGTGCCCAGAAGTCGGTTGCCGTGATCAGGTTGGTCAGCCCGTCGACGTCATAGCCGGCCCCGCGGCGCCACGGGATCTCGCGCATATCCAGCTCGTCGGCGACACCATAGTAGGCGAATGGCGTTAGCCGGTGCTGGTCGATCGCGTCCCACAGTCTGAGCTCGGCGGCGATCCGTCCATCGAACCAGTGCAGCAGCGGCAAGCCATCACTGCGCTCAGGCGTTGCGGTCAGACCGAGCAGCTCACGCGGTTTTACGTGGTCGAGGAGTCGTGTATACGACGCCGCGGCGGCGTGGTGGAACTCGTCGATGATGACGACGTCGAAATGCTCGGCGTCCAGCAAATCGAGACTGGCAGCGTTCAGCGACTGGATGGACGCGAAGACGTGTTCGAAGGCCCGCGGACGCTGGCCACCGACCCACATCTCGCCGAAGCTCGCGTCGCGGAGGGCATGCGCAAAGGTCGCGCGGCTTTGCTCGAGGATCTCCTCTCGATGCGCGACGAAGAGCAGTCGTGCGCGCGGAAGCTCGGTGCGCAGGCGTGCATAGTCGACCGCCGCCATAACCGTCTTGCCGGTGCCCGTGGCCGAGACGAGCAGGTTCCGGTGATGACCCTGCTGACGCGAGAGGGCAATCTGTTCGAGGAGCCGTTCCTGAAACGGCTCGAGACGAATCTCGATCGGGCTCAGGGAAAGCACGTTCGTCGATGCCGAGTCCGACCGCGTCGCGAGGGCGAAACGCGCGGAATCGTACGGTTCGAACTCGGCCTGACTCCAGTAGCTTTCGAAGACGGCAGCGATCTTCTCGATCACAGCGCGATTGCGGGCGCCTGAAACGCGGACGTTCCACTCCAAGCCGGTGATCTGTGCGGAGTGGGTGAGGTTCGACGAGCCGACGTATGCGGTCGAGTAGCCGGAGTCTCGATGGAAGAGCCACGCCTTAGCGTGGAGGCGGGTGGTTCCGACGTCGTAGGAGACACGCACTTCGGCGCCGAGGCTCTGAAGGAGCTCGAGGGCGGCGGCTTCGGTGGATCCGGTGTAGGTCGTCGTCAGCACGCGGATCGGGCGGCCGGCGTCGGTGTGGCGGCGAATAGCTTCGCGAAGGGGTGCGATACCGCTCCGGCGGATGAACGCCATGACGACGTCGATCCGGTCGGCGGACGCGATCTCGGTTAGGAGCTGATGGCCGACGCGCGGCTCACCGGGGGCGTTGGTGAGGAGCGTCGTGTCGAGGAGCGGGATGAGCGGCGGAGTGATTTCTTCGGTGCTTCCGTCGGGTTGAACCTTGCTGATCAATCTGAGGACCCGCGCAGGATCGGCAGGGCGCTCACTTAGGAGATCGGGCGCGCGGGTCTCGGTCGAGAGGCTCGAGATGAGGCGCTGGACGACGGCGGCGCCGGCTGCGGCTCGTTCATCTTCCGGGAGCGCTTCGATCGCGCGCTCGACGACGGATGCGAGATGGAGGGCCAGGCGGTCGGCGGCTTCGGCGTTGCGAAGATCGTCGACGTCGGACCGATGCGATGCGGGGAGCTGCTGGAGCTGCTGGTCTAGGAGCTCAGTGAGTAGGACGTCGTAGAGGCCGCGACTCAGTTCGGTCATGCGCTGCGGAGGAGGAAATCGGCGAGTTGGCGGTCGCTTGGCGCCAGGTCGAGCTTATCGAGTTCGGCTGGGGTGACCCAGCGGAGTTCCGAGTGCTCGAGGCAAGCTGGGTCGCCAAGGATCTCTGTCGGGACAAAATCGATGACGAACGCGGAGCCCGGGTCGGCGACTGAGAGCAGGGGCGGGCGAACAGCGGTAACGTCGACGGCGAGTTCTTCGCGCAGCTCGCGGGAGGCAGCTTCGAGGAGCGACTCGCCTGGTTCGAGCTTCCCACCCGGAAACTCCCAGAGGCCGCCGTGGCGCTTGTCAGCGGGGCGGCGGCAGGCGAGGTAACGCCCGCCGCTTTCGATAACAGCCGCCACGACGTGGATCCTCGACATTCTGCTTAGGCCGGGCGCACTTGGGTGAACGCTCCGGTCAAGCCGACACCAGCCGTCGCCAATGCTCGAGCACCAGCACCATGCTCAGCGTATCGAGCGCGCAATACTGCTTGAGAAGCCCGGCCCACTTGTCCTTGATCGCCTGCACGTTCTTC
>CBHWBX010000034.1:0-16588 GCA_966111935.1 uncultured Gemmatimonadaceae bacterium | reverse complement strand
CATTGGATCAGCGTATCCTGAAGTCCGCGGCTCTCACGTGCTTTGTCTCCGCCGCCGAGTAGTGCAAGTGGATTGAAGCGGCCGAGCGCGCGTCCGCCTCCGTTTCCGGGAAGACCATTGAACGCCACGCCGATGCTGAACAGCACCGACACGTCGGTCTGCAGCGCTTGGATGTGACGGACCACTCCCGATCCCGAGAGATTCGACCCCGGCACGCTGAACGAGATCGCCGTTCCCGGCGCGATCGGCGTCTCGCCGATCAGGCGCGCACCGCCCTTTCCGATGTCCTCGAGCACGAGCGTTCGGGCGACCGTCGTTGCCGTGGCCGTATCGGCGATGCGCACGCTGGCCGGCAGCCCGACCAGCCGTCGACGGGTCCCGCGGAGGTTGTGCACCAGCTCCCCCGCGAGCGTCACGATGTCGATGGACTGCCGGTAGCGCATGCGCCACATCGGCATCGAGTGATTCGTGCAGTACACCTCGATCGCGTCGCGCGCTTCGACCGGAAGCTCGGCGAACGCGACACCATGCAGGTACACGGTGCCGAGATGCGTCTCCTGCGTTTCGACATGGCGGATCTCGCCGGTGGCCGCGACCCGCTGCACGCCGAGCGGCAGGTCGAGCGCGACGCGTGTCCCTGGCTCGATGCGCTGCGTCGACCGGAAACCCACGCCGGCTGGATTCAGATCGGAAGTGATCGCCGGGATCAGGTCGATCACGCCGTCGCGTTCGACGCGTACTTCGACCGCCATCTGCTCGCTGAAGCGATGGTCATCGCGCTGCTGCTTCATCGCAAGGCTGTGCCGGACCACGTAATAGGCGAAGTAGCAGTTCCACAGCGCCCACAGCCCGTTCATCCAGAAAGCCGCCGATCCCCACCCCGGCGCGGAGTAGTTGATCCATCCCGCGCGATACGCCACCGTCGCCCAGATCGGCGCGAGCACCGACAGCACGAGCAGCGTGAGCTGCGGTATGTACGCGCTGCGCGGAACCGCGGCATGTCCCTTGGGCGTGACGTTGAACTTCAGCGGCTTGCGTGTGAACAGCGCCAGCACGGCGAGCATGTACGTCCACACCCGGACCATCGTGAACCGCTCACTCAACAGCAGATAGCCGGTGCCGCGCGACAGAAGCTCGAATGCGAGAATCGAGATCGCGATGTACGGGACGAGCCTGATGAGAAAGGCGTGCTGATCGCCACCTACCGGGAGAATTCCCGTGAAGAAGTAGAAGAGCGGCATCAGATAGAACACCGCCTTCTGCCAGCCTTCGAAATACGCGGCCGTTCCCGCGAAGTAGTTGATGCGCTGCGCCAGCGTCAGCCCGCGCATCGTCAGCGGCTTGAGCTTCCGCATCACCTGCATCGCGCCCTGGCCCCAGCGCAGGCGCTGGACGTGATAGGCTTCCGCCGCTCCCGGTGCGAGGCCGTAGGCGACTGTCTCGCGGTGATACGCGGACTTCCATCCGCGCGCATGGAGCTCCATCGTCGTCTCCATGTCCTCGATGATCGTCTTCGACGCGAAGCCGCCGATCGATTCGAGCGCCGCGCGGCGAATCATGCCGCAACTGCCGCAGAAGAACGACGCGTTCCAGTAGTCGCGCCCCGGCTGAATCAGGGAGTAGAAGATCCGGTTCTCTTCCCACAGCCGTCGACCCTCGTCGTTCACGACGTGCGTGAATGAATCGACGTTGTAGAAGTCCTGCGGCGACTGCACGAGGGCCATCGCCGGGTCGTTGAAGTGGCCGAGCAGGCTGTCGATGATGTGCGGCAGCGGCACATGGTCGGAATCGAGCTGCAGGATGAACTCGCCATGCGTCACGCTCAGCGCGAAGTTCAGATTCCCCGACTTGGCGTTCGCGTTGCCGGCGCGCCTGATGTAGCCGATCCCGAGCTCACGCGTCATCGCGAGCACGTCGTCGCGCTTGCCGTCGTCGAGCATGTACGTGCGGTGCGGATAGCGGATGTTGCGCGCGCCGATCGCCGTACGCCGCAGCACTTCGAGCGGCTCATTGTAGCAGGTGATGAAGACGTCGACCGTTCGGCCCGCCGGCGCCGGGCCGGGGTCGCGCGACGTGAGCTTCCACGTGAGCATCACGAACATGCACATGTTCAGATAGGCCCACGTCTCGGCGACCAGCAGGATCAACGACGGGACAATCGCCTTCGGATCGGTGTTGATCGTGTGCGTCCAGCGCCACCAGATCCAATACGTCGCGTAGACGAGAGCGATCACAGCTACGCCGCGGATGATGCGCTCCCGGGTTTCGCTCGTCTCGATTGCCGTCGTTACGGTCGGGCCGGCAATCGCGGAATCCGACTGTTGCGTTTGCTGCTCCATCTGCTGCTGCTCCGTCGCGCTGCGTCTGCTTCTGGCGGGCTCACAGATGAACCCGCGTAAACATCCTGTGATGTGCGTCACCAAACGTTTGCCAGTTCCATGCCCTCTCACATGACGGCGGTCGCTCGAGTGGTGACGAAAAAATTGTTTAGCGAAGGGCCTGCTCCTTGCACCGCGCCGCTCGCAAACGAATTCGCGCGTCGCGCAGCACGTTGCGGCGCCTTGGGTTGCAGCATTAGCAAACTCGAATGACCACCATGCTCTACCTTCTTGGCTTCACGGCGCTCCTCGCTACGGCCTCCTGCGGAGACACCGGCACGCAGCAGACGGCTCAGGCCGCCGCCGTCGGCGACTCGACACCGCGGTCGCGGGTGACCGCTGATCAGCATTCTGTGAATGCCGGCTCGAGCGTCCCGTCGCCGGAGCCCCTGACTCCCGAGGAGAAGCAGCTGTATCGCGACATCGCCCGCGCGTCGTGGGCGTACCTCGACCAGAATTACCAACCGGCCACCGGCCTCGTGAATGCGACGCCTGATTGGGCGAACACGACGCTCTGGGACGTCGGTGGCCAGATCATCGCCTTCGTCGCGGCAAAGCAGCTCGGCTTGATCGCCCCGGCCGATTTTCAGAAGCGCATGACGACGACGCTCAATACGCTCGAGCGTGCCCCGCTCTTTCGCGGCGCCGCGTTCAACAAGGAGTACTCGACGAAGACCGGCGCGGTCGCGATGGAACGCACGGGGTGGTCGGCGACCGATCTCGGGCGCCTGCTCGTGGCCCTCAAGGTTCTGGCGCAACAGGAGCCGGCATTCGCGGCGCAGGCGGAGCGAGTCGTCCGGCGCAACGACTTCAAGCAGATCGTGAAGGACGGGTATCTCCAGGGACAGCTCATCGGCAGCAGCGGCAAGCCGTGGAGCTATCAGGAGGGACGCATCGGCTACGAACAGTACGTCGCGCGTGGCTTCAGCCTTTGGGGCGCGGACGTCGGCAACGCGCTCGACGTGAAGAAGAACGCGCAGCCGGTGAACGTCATGGGCGTGCCGCTTCTCGCCGACAAGCGATATCAGGATCGGCTCGTCAGCGAGCCGTTCGTCCTCTACGGTCTCGAGCTCGGGCTCGACGGCGACATGCGTGACCTCGCCGCCAACATGCTCAAGGCTCAGGAGGCGCGCTACAAATCCACCGGCGTCGTCACGATCGCGTCCGAGGACGCGGTGTCCGTACCGCCCCAGTACTTCTACTACTATTGCGTCTACTGCAGCGGAAAGCCCTTTATCATCGACGCCTCCACTCCGGGAAAGACGCTCGACTCTCCGCGTTGGGTGAGCACCAAGGCCGCGTATGGCTGGCACGCACTCATGCCGAGCGATTACACCAAGCTCGCCGTCGATTACGTCGGCGGCGCGCGCGACCCGAAGCGCGGTTGGGCCTCCGGCGTCTTCGAGGGCTCGAAAAAGTCCACCCAGACCTACGATATCAACACGGCCTCGGTAATGATGGAGGTCGCCCTGTATCGACTCCGCGGCAACAAGCCGCTCATGGAGGCTGCGGACGTCCGCGAATAGCGGGCTCGGCATTCTCGCACGGACGAGTCTGGTAAGTCATTATAAATCAATGACTTAGATTGTTTTTCGACCTCCGTTCGGCTATATTTCCAGCACGGAACGGGAGCTTGGAAGACTCCAGTAAAGGCAACGCCGCCGAAAGGCGGCCACGCAAAGTCACGGGGCTACCGCGAGTGTTGAGCTCGCCATGCCGGCCGGACCGCCGGAGGTCGAATGAAGCACGTCAACTTCGCCAAGCGCCTCGCGCGCTCGGCCAGTCTCGCTGTGTTCGGCATGACGGGTGTGATGGGCGCGTCGCGGTTCACTGACGTGGCCACGGCCTCGCCGCTTGCCGCTGGCGCGCTCTCGCACATGCACTTGTACGTGAACCCCGGCTCGCCCGCGGCCCGACAGGCCGATGCGTGGCAGAAGTCCCGCCCCAGCGACGCGGCGTTCATGCGTTACATCGCGTCGCAGTCGAGCGCGAATTGGTTCGGCGACTGGAACGGCGACGTGCGCCGCGACGTGTCGAGCGTCGTCAGTCAGGCAAAGTCGCAGGGCACGCTGCCTGTGCTGGTCGCGTATGACATTCCGAATCGCGACTGCGGCAGCTACTCCGCGGGCGGCGCGTCGGACGCGGCGAAGTACGGCAAGTGGATCAAGTCGTTCGCCGACGGCATCGACGGTCGCAGCGCGCTCGTGATTCTCGAGCCCGATGCGATCGCCGGCAGCGACTGTCTCGCGCCGGCGGCACGTGACGCGCGCCTCTCGATGCTCCGCGATGCGGTGAAGACGCTCAAGAACGCGGGCGCCTTCGTCTATCTCGACGCCGGTAACGCACACTGGCAGAAGCCCGACGTGATGGCCGATCGTCTGCGCAAAGCCGGCATTGACCTCGCCGACGGATTCTCGCTGAACGTCTCGAACTTCTTCTCGACGAACGACAACGTCACCTTCGGCAACGACCTTTCGCGTCGCGTCGGCGGCAAGCATTACGTGATCGACACGAGCCGCAACGGGACGGCATCCACCAACGGACAGTGGTGCAATCCCGCCGGCCAGTCGCTCGGCGTCGCTCCGACCACCCAGACCGGTCGCGACCTCGTCGACGCGTTCCTCTGGATCAAGCAGCCGGGTGAATCGGACGGTACCTGCAATGGCGGCCCGAAGGCCGGCCAGTGGTGGGCCGACTACGCCCTCGGTCTGGCGCAGCGCGCCGGCCGCACCGCCTGATCCAGACATCGATTCGCGGCGGGGCGAAAGCTCGGCCCCGCTGCGACGGTGGTGGCGCTGCGCTAGCTTTGACTCATAATGCCCGCCACCAACGAGTCGCGCACGACGACCTGCCCATCGTGCGGCGCTGAAGCGACCGGCAAGTTCTGCTCGAACTGCGGCGCGACCCTCACCGCCACGAATTGCACCGCCTGCGGCGCGCCCCTCGCGCCCGGCGCGAAGTTTTGCCACCGCTGCGGCACCGCTGCCGGCGCCGATGCGCCACGCGAAGAGCGCAGCCTCAACTCCGCCCTCCCCTGGGCTGTCGCGGCAATCGCCCTGGTTGCCCTGATCGCTCTCGTCGCCGGCCAGCGCTTCGGCCGTCCACCCGCGAGCGCCCCGGCTCAGACCGCCGACCAAGCCGCACCGGTCGGACCCTTCGCCGGCGGAAACAGCGGCGGACGTCCCCCCGACATCAGCAACATGACTCCGGGCGAGGCTGCGTCGCGTCTATATGATCGCGTCATGGGCGCGCACGAGCGCGGCCAGGCCGACACGGTGCAGATGTTCGCGCCGATGGCGATCACGGCATACCAGATGATCGGCACGCTCAACGACGATCAGCACTACGACGTCGGCCGCATCGCCGCCGTCTCGGGCGACGAAGCGATGGCTCGCGCCGAAGCCGACAGCATTCTCGCGTCGAACCCGAACCATCTCCTCGGCCTCATCCTCGCCGCCGACGCCGCGCGTCTGCGCAAGGACGCCGCGGCCGAGAAGAGCTATCGCGACAAGCTCGCCGCCGCCGCGAAGACCGAGAGCGCGAAGCAGCTCCCGGAATACACCGAGCACGTCAACGACATCACCGCCGCGCTCCAGTTGAAGCGGAAATAGGCTCGCGGCGGTCATCCTGCGCGCGACGAAGGACCCCTTTCACTGAGGAGATCTCCTCGAGGACAGGGGTCCTTCGTCGCTTCGCGCCTCAGGATGACGGCTGTCCGCTCAGAACGCGAACACCGGCTTGTCCGACCGCGGGTACAGGCCGCGCTCCTCGCCGAGCGCCACCAGTCGCTCCACCGCGTTTCGATCCGCGTTCAACGAATACTCGTTGACGTAGAGATCGATGTGGCTCTGCTGGACCGCCGGCGACATCTCCTGCGCATTCGCACGCACGAACTCGCCGACTTCCTCGGGATGCGCCCACGCGCGCTCGAGGCTCGCGCGAATCTCGGCGTCGATCCGACGCGCGGCCTCTTCGCCAAGATCCCGGCGAATCGCGATCGCGCCGAGCGGGATCGGACAGTTCATCTTCGCTTCCCACACCTCGCCGAGATCGGCGAGCTTGTGCAGCCCCTTGTCCGCGTAGGTGAAGCGGCCCTCGTGAATGAGCACGCCGCAATCGACTTCGCCCGACAGCACCGCGTCCTCGATCAGATCGAAGCGCATCGGCACCGTCTCGAAGGAGCCGAGCAGCTGGAGGAGCAGCGCAGCGGTGGTGCGCTCACCGGGAATCGCGATGCGTCCCCCCGGCTCGCGCGGCGCCCGCGATACGAGCAGCGGCCCGACGCCGAATCCCGCCGCGCCGCCCGCGTGCAGCAGCGCGTACTTGTCGCGAATGCGTCCGTACGCCGCGACCGAGATCTTCGTGATGTCGAACTCACCCGCGCCCTGTTCGGCACGCGCGTTCAGTGATTCCACGTCGTCGAGCGTCAGCGCGTAGCTCGGCGCCATCACGCCGAAGATGAACGTGTCGTTCGGGCAGGGCGAGATTGCGAGACTCAACATCCGGTTCCTTCCTCCATCCAATCAATGAGCGAGGCGCGCGCCGCGGCCGCGGCTTCACGAACGCGCCATGCACCGCGATCGCGCTTCCCGACCGCGTTCGAGATGCCGCGCACTTCGCCGACCTTCACGCCCATGAGCCGCGCGACGTGCACGATCGCCGCGCCCTCCATCGACTCGACGGCACCGCCGGTTCGCGCGACGAGCGCGCGGGCGGCAGCGTCGGTGCCGGTGCACGTCGCGCAAGTCACGAAGGGGAGTCGTCGCAGTGCGGGAAAGACGTCGAGCGGCATCTGGTTGAAGATCGGCTCCTCGCCGGCGATCACTGGAAAGCCGAGCGCGCGCATGTCGAGAAACCCGTCGGGCGAATCGGCGCCAAGATCGCCGTACGTCTCCGACTCGGCACACACGGCGACGCCCGGCTCGAGATCCGAACCGGGATACGCCCCGCCGATCCCGCATCCCAGGACGACGCCGGCTTCGTGCTGGCTGAGGAAGCGGGTCAGGGCGAAGGCAGCGTTCACGGGCCCGACGCCGGTCCGGATCAGCGCGACGGACCGCCCGCCGACGACCGTTGGAAGCCCGTCGCCTTCGAGTTCGGTGGAGAAGCAGACGGCGTAGTCGTATCGCATCATTCAACCACCAACGGTACACCATTCGAGCAACGCCACACAAACATACGTTTATGCCGCTCAGTCGTGCGAATGGGTGTGGCCATGATCGCGGCCATGATCGTGGCCGTGCTCATGCTCGTGCGAGTGCTCGTGCGTGTGCCCGTGCGAGTGCTCGTGCGAGTGGGAATGGCCATGGGAATGCCCATGCGCATGCTCCGCCTCGTGCCCCAGCGAATGCCGCACCCACCCTGCCACCTTCGCCACGCGCGCTCCCTCGGCGCTCGCGTCGCTCGCCGGCGTCATCACGACGATCCCGCCCACTCGCTCCGCCGCCGACAGCGACGCACGTCCACGCCCGCCGAACACCGTGTGCTCGTTCGTGCACGAAGTGAGCAGCTCGATCGCCGCCGCATCACCCGACGCATCCGACGACACCAGCACCGCGCCGTCGTACGTCACGCCGTCCTGCGCCGTGAACGTGCGATGCCGCGTCGCCGACGCGCGCGCCGCTCGCACATCCACCTCGGTGAAGCGCACGGTCTTCGCTCCGGCGGCCACCATCTCCGCCTCCGCCGATGCCTCGTCGCCCACGAACATCACGATCACCTTCGGCACGTCCGATCACTCCACTTCACATTGTTCGACTTCACCGCTTCTTGACGAAGCGCCTGGCCAAGTATACTAAGGCACTTGAACAGACCTGATGCGCATGACGCAATGCTGCATCGGCAATGAATGGGGCATGGGTCGTGCAGCCGTCTCGGCGACCACGTGCCGACCAATCAATCGTTGATCATACAACGTCTCAGGAGGCGGGCATGCCGCGGGGTGACGAGTTGCGCGAGGAGTATCGATTCTCCGATCGTGATGATGACGTCGACGATCTGGGATACGGTGGTGGTGGATCGTCGTACGACGGCGACGATGAAGAAGACGGTGGCTGGATGACCCACAAGGACGACAGCGACGACCTGTGGGACAGCACCGACGACGTCGACGAGGACGAAGAGGACACCGGCTCCAGCACCTCGTTCGACGCCGCTGAAGAAGAAGAAGAGGAAGAAGACGTCTTCGGCGCGCCGCGTCGCGGCCGCCCGGGTCGTCCGGCCGGCTCGTCGAGCGCCGGCAAGGAAGCATCGGCGCCCGCCGCCGCTCCCGCGGTGAGCGCGGAACCGGCGAAGAAGGCAGCGCCGGCGAAGAAGGCCGCCGCTCCGGCCAAGAAGGCCTCGGCTCCGGCGAAGAAGGCTGCCGCGCCGGCCAAGAAGGCTGCCCCTGCGAAGAAGGCAGCTCCGGCCAAGAAGGCGTCGGCGAAGAAGGCCGCCCCCGCGAAGAAGGCGGCTCCGGCCAAGAAGGGCGGTGCCAAGAAGCCGATGAAGAAGGCGCCGGCCAAGAAGGCGGCTCCGGCCAAGAAGGGTGGTGCGAAGAAGCCGATGAAGAAGGCGCCGGCCACGACGGGGCCGGGGAAGAAGGGCGGAAAGAAGCGCCGCTAGTCCCGGGCGCTCTCGGTTCCCGACAGCGGAGCGCACCACGCGCTCCGCTGTTTTTTTCTCTCACGCATCCCGACGCATGGCCGCCGACTCCGAATCCCGTTCCGATACGCCGATCACCGTCCGGACGCTCCAGCGCGAGCGCGTGAAGGTCTCGCAGAACGTCGCCGCGTCGCTCGCTCACGAGCTGCGCAATCCGGTCTTCGCCATCGCGTCGGCCGCGCAGCTCCTGCGCTACCGCATCACCGACGATCCGATCATCGAGCGGAATCTCGGACGCATCTTCCGCGAGACGGAGCGGCTCAACGCGCTCGTCGCGGCGCTGCTCGAGTATGGACGCCCGGCCCCGGTGCGCCTCGTCCCTGCCGACCCCGACGACGTCTGGACGGACGTCGTCGCGACCCATCGCTCGCTCCTCGAGACCCGGGCGCTGCTCGTCAATCACGCCGCGCCGCGCGACCGCGCGACCTGCGCGATCGACGCCGAGCAGCTCGCGACGGCCTTCGGCAACGCGCTCGTCAATGCGATCGAGGCGGCGCCCGAGGGAAGCGATCTCACCATCCATTCGTCGGTTGATCGCGACGGGACCTGGCGGTCGCACCTCCACAACGACGGCGCGGCGATCCCCGCCGAGCTGCTGCCGCGCGCCTTCGAGCCGCTTGTCTCGTCCAAGCCCGGACACGCGGGCACCGGGCTCGCCGTCGCGCATCGCATCCTCAGCGACCACGCCGGCGCAATCGCCCTCGACAGTGGTGCCGACGGCGACGGCACGACGATCACCTTTTCGCTCCCCCCCGCACGCGCGACCTGATGGGCATCCGCGGCGCTGCGTGAATCTGCCGGGCGATCGGGTTATTCTTCGGAGCGACATCGTTTTACCTTCACCGCTGTCATGGCCGAATCTCCGATCGCTCTGCTTCGCGCGCACGCGCGTCACGCTCCGTGGAATGCACGGGGCCTCGCTGCGCACGTCACCGCCCTCGTCGACGCCGCCGGCGTTCGTCCGACGAACGCCTCCGCTCGCGCCGCGCCGAGTGCGCGATCGATTCGGTTCTACGTCGCCAACGGCCTGCTCGAACGCCCTGAAGGCACCGGCACCGCCGCGACGTACAACTACCGCCACTTCCTCCAGCTCCTCGCGATCAAGATCCGTCAGCGCGAAGGCGTGACGCTCGACGCGATCAAGGCGGAGATGAAGGACGTCACCGGCGACTCCCTCGAGCGCCGCGTAGCCTCTTCGCTCGCCGCCGCCCTCGGCGCCACGGTCGAGACGCGCAAGCAGGCGGCCGACGACGAGACGCCGGCAACCTGGCGTCGCATCCCCGTCGCCGACGGGGTCGAGCTCCACGTCCGCGACGACTCCCCGTCGTCGCGCGGTGAAGCGCTCGTTGCCATGCGCGAAGCCGTGCGCGCGGCACTCGGCCGCGAAGATATCCGCTAGTAGGAGCGAGGCGCGGGGAGCGCGGATCGAGAACCTGCCCTGGGAATCCCGATCCCCGATCCCCGATCCTCGGTCCTCGATCCCCCTACAACAGCCGCGACAACACCGACGCCACCCGCTCGATCGCTTTCGCAAAGATCGAGCGGTGCTCGAACTGCGCGAGCTCGATCGCCTTCGAGTAGCGAAGGTCGTCGAAGAACGTCGAGTCCATCTGCCGGCCGAACGTCGAGTCGAGTACCACGAGCTGTGACTCGTTGTTGAACGCCATCGAGCGGTTGTCGAAGTTCATCGACCCGACGGCGCTGAACACGCCGTCGGCGACGATCGTCTTCGAGTGCAGCATCGTCGGCTGGTACTCGTAGACCTTGATGCCGTTGCGCAGCAGCTGCTCGTAGTGCGACCGGCCGGCGTACCAGGTCGTCTTCACGTCGGTCTTCGAGCTCACCGTGAGCACCCGCACGTCGACGCCGCGGCGGGCGGCGCGGATCAGCAGCCGGCGGAAATCGTCGTCGGGGACGAAGTACGAGTTCGCGATGTACAGCGACTTTCTTGCGCCGGCGATCGTCAGCGCAAGAAAGCGCTCGGCCGGCGTACTGCCGACGGTCGGCGCCGCATAGAGCAGCCCCGCGTACATCGTCCCCGCCGGTTGAAAGCTGGCCGGCGGAAAGAACAGTGGACCGGTGATCAGCTCACCCGTCGCTTCGGCCCATGCCGCCGAAAACGCCGACTGGAGCTGCATCACCGCCGGCCCCTCGAAGCGCGCGTTCGACTCGCGCCACTGCTCCTCGTGATGGCCGTCGCCGAGCCAGTAGTCGGCAAGGCCGAACCCGCCGGTGTACGCGATGCGTCCGTCGACGACGACGACTCGCACGTGCGACCGCGTTGCCGCCTGGGAGATCGACAGCCAGTGCAGCGGGCGCAGCTTCGCCACCTCGACCCCGGCGTCGGTGAGCGACTTGAGGTACTGCTTCGACAGGTGTTGCGACCCGAACGCGTCGACCAGGAACAACACCCGCACCTTTGCCCGCGCGCGGTCGCGCAGCGCCGCCGCCATCGAGTCGGCGACCGCACCGGGGAGCGAGTAGTACATCTGCACCGTCGCCGTGTGCTGCGCCGACCGGATGTCCGACCAGAGGTGCGAATAGACGCTCCCGTTGTTCACCGCGTCCACGCGATTGCCCGGGGAGATGTGCGTGCCGGTGAACAGCTGGAAGGTGCGCGCGAACATCGTGTCGCTCACCGCCGGCGGACCCGAATCGGACAGCGTCACGACGTAGCTCACCGGCGTGCCGCGGGTGACCGTCAGCATGCCGATCAGTGCGAGCGCGCCGACCACGACGAACACCGCGATGTACAGGACCTTCCGCTTGCGCGACATACCCTGTCCCCCTGACACATCCCGTGCCACGCCGAGCTCGGTTCTGGTCCCGGCCCCCCGAATGCACCACCTTTCAGTGTGTTCTCAAATTCTCCCATTCTGTTGACCGGCGGCGGTGCGCACGGTCAGGTCGGCGAAGCCGTCGCGCGCGCCTTCGCGCAACTCGGCGCGAATCTCCTCCTCGTCGATCGCACGCACGACAACGTCCAGGCCCGCGCCGACGAGATCGTCGCGGCCGGCGGTCGCGCTGCGGCGCACGCCTGCGATCTCACCGATCCGAACGCCGTCGGCGCGCTCGCCGACGAGCTGAAATCCACCCACGGCCGACTCGGCGCGCTCGTCCACATGGCCGGCGGCTTCGCGATGAGCGGCGCCGTCGCCGACAGCGAGATCGACGTCTGGCACCGCCAGATCGCGATCAATCTCACGACGGCCTACGTCACCGCGCGCGCCATGCTTCCGCTGCTGCGCGCCGGCTCCGGGTCGATCGTCTTCTTCGCGTCCGAAGCCGCACTCCCCGGCGCGAGCGTCGCGCAGAAGTCGGCCTACTCGGTCGCGAAGACCGGCGTCGTCACGCTCATGCACGCCATCGCCGACGAGGAGCGGAAGGCGGGCACCGGCGTCCGCGCCAACGCCGTCGCGCCGACGTCGATCCGCACCGCGGCGAACGTCGAGGCCATGGGCAGCGACATGCGCTACGTCGAGCGCGAAGAGGTGGCCGACGCCGTGGTCTATCTCTGTTCGCCGCGCGCCAGCGCGATCACCGGCACCGTCGTTCCGCTCAGATGACGATCGCGCGGCGCTCCCACCTGCGAGACGTTCTGCTCGACCGCTCGCTCGAGGAGCTGCCGCTCTTTCGTCTCAGCGACACCGCCGACGATCCCTCGATCGCTTATGCGACCGAGGACGGCGGGCGCTGGCGCGTGCTTTCGAGTCCGGGCGAGCGCGTTCCCGGCACGTTCGACCAGGACGTCTACGTCGAGCTGATGCGCCGGTACGCCGAGGCGGGCGAGCCCGCCGACGGCGCGATCTCGTTCACCCTCCACGCGTTCCTGCGCGCGATGAACCGGCAGGTCGACGGCCGGACCTACGAGCAGCTGCGCGGCTCGCTGACGCGCCTCGAGCGAACCACACTCCAGTCCGACCGCAGCTATTACGACGCCGTCGTCTGCGGTCCCGTCGACCTGTCGTTGTCGGGTCTCAAGTCGGGGGGGTTAGAGCGCCGCCCCGCGAACGAGCGCGCGCCGCGCGCGCGCGTCCCCGGCGGGGGCGCCGCTGAGCCGGGCGAAGCGCGCGTCGTGATCTCGCCGGTGATCCGGCAGAACCTCGCCGCGCGCCATACCGTCTCCCTCAACGTCGCGCGCTACTTCGGGCTTCCCTCCCCCGTCGCCCGCCGCCTCTACCGGCTCATAGAGGTCGCACGCACCGACGGTGTCCTGACATGGCGGGTCTCGCTCGACCGCCTTCGCGACCAACTCCCGCTCGCGCAGCGCTATCCCTCCCACCTCCAACGCGTCCTTCAGCCTGCCCACGACATGCTCAAGGAGGCCGGCGTGATTCGCGAAGCGCAGATCCGCCAGCAGCAACGCGAATGGTTCGTCGATTACGTCCTGGCCGGAAAGCAGTCGAAGACGGCATGACAGCCATGCAGCCGCGGCGCAGCCGCGCGATTCAGCAGCGAGCGCCAGCGAGCGAACATGCCGCTGTAACTCCAAGCCGTTCAAGGAACTACACCCCCGGCTCCGTGTACCGATCCCATGGCCACTCGCCTCGACAAAACCATTCGCCGTGAGATCGAGATCGACGGCGAGCCCTTCACGATCGCGATCTCTCCAGACGGCTTTCGGCTGACAAAAAAGCGATTCCGTTCCGGCGTGGCACTATCCTGGAAGATGTTGTGGGCTCGGCACGGTGAAGACGCGGACGCAGCCGAGGGTCCGCTCACCGAGCACTAGGCAACGGCTGAACCCGTCGAGCCGTTGTCCGTGTGGGTTATCGTTCACGTACACCAGACGCTGGACACATCATGTCACGCACTCGCAAGCTCGCCCTCGTTGGGGCGTTTGTCGTCCCGGTGGTCGGGGGCGGTTTCGTTTGGCAGGTTCGCGCTCAGCAACGCGGAGTTCAGCTCCTCGAGCAGGTGCTCAGCCTCGTCAACGACCGCTACGTCGACACCATCCCATTGTCGGATGTTTACGAGAAGGCGGCGCGAGGACTGATCAAGGAGCTCAATGATCCATACAGCGAGCTCTACACGCCCAAGGAGCTGAAGCAGTTCAACACGCGCACCGGCGGACGGTACGGCGGACTCGGCATGGCCATCGTCGCCGACCCGGTCAGCAAGTTCGTCAAGGTCGACGCTGTGTATCCGAACACGCCCGCCGAGAACGGCGGCGTGCGCGAGGGCGATCTCATCATCCGCGTCGACACCCAGTCGACGCTTGGCTGGACGATCAACCAGGTCTCCGATTCGCTCACCGGCACGCCCGGCACCAAGGTGAGGGTCACCTTCCGCCGGCCTGGCGTTCCTGACCCGATCGTCGGCGCGTTCACGCGCGCGGTGATTCACATCCCCGCGGTCCCGTACACGCTCTCGCTCAACGACAAGATCGGCTACATCCCACTCCAGCAGTTCAACGAGAACGCCGCCGAGAACATGGAAGCGGCGGTGAAGCGGTTCCAGGCGGCGGGTGCGCGCGGCATCATCATCGACATGCGTGGTGATCCGGGCGGCATTCTCGACCAGAGCCTCGACATCGCCAACATGTTCCTCCCGCAGGGCTCTCTGATCGCCTCGGTGAAGGGACGCGAAGGCGCCAGCCAGATCGAGAACGCCAAGGACACGCCGATCGCGCCGACGATCCCGATCATCGTCATGACCGACGATCGCACGGCGTCGGCCGCCGAAATCGTCGCCGGCGCGCTTCAGGATCACGATCGCGCGCTCGTCGTCGGCAGCACGAGCTTCGGCAAGGGTCTCGTCCAGGGCGTCTACAACCTCGACGGCGGCTACGCGATGAAGCTCACCACCGGCAAGTGGTTCACGCCGAGTGGCCGCTCCATCCAGCGTCCGCGCAAGTTCATCAACGGCCAGTTCGTCGAGGAGACGCCGGACACCAACGAGACGAATGCCTCGAAGAAGTCGCGTCCCGCCTACAAGTCGGACGCCGGCCGCGTCGTCTATGGCGGTGGCGGGATCACCCCCGACGTGATCGTGAACGACGATACGCTCACGACCGCCGAGCAGACCTTCCTCAAGGCCGTCGCGCCGAAGGGACCGGACTTCTTCACGGTGCGCGATGACTACGCCGCGGAGATCGCGAAGACGGTGAAGTCGCAGGACTTCACCGTGAATCCGGCGTGGGCGAACGAGTTCTACAATCGCCTCCAGGCGCGCGGCGTCACGGTCGATCGCAAGACGTTCGACGCGGCGCAGCGCTACGTCGTGCGCATTCTCGACAACCGCGTCGCCCACTACGCGTTCGGCGACTCGATCGCGAAGAAGCGCGACATCGCCTTCGACAAGCCCCTCACGCGGGCGCTCGATCTGATGAACAAGAGCAAGACGCAGCGGGATCTGTTCGCGGCGGCCGGCGAGCCGCTCGCGGCCAACCCTGTCCCAGCGGCGAAGAAGCCGTAACTTTCGGGGCATGACCCCAAAGCTCTCCTCGACCGCCGCCACGCTTCTCGCCGTGGCGGCGGTTTTTTCTTGTGCGAAGCAGGGCGGCGCGCCCGCCACGTTCGTGGCTCCGGAAGCCGGCGAGACGCATCTCGCCAACATTCGCCAGCTCACCTTCAGCGGTGAGAACGCCGAGGCGTATTTCAGCGCCGATGGCAAACGCCTGATCTTCCAGGCCAAGCCGCCGGGTGACGCCGGCTGCGATCAGGAATACGTGATGAACGTCGACGGATCGAATGTGAAGCGCGTGTCGACCGGCTTCGGCAAGACGACCTGTGGCTACTTCTTCGACGGCGACGCGAAGGTCTTCTTCGGCTCGACCCACGCCGCCGACAAGAACTGTCCCGTGAAGCCCGATCCGTCGAAGGGCTACGTGTGGGGGCTCGACCCATACGACATCTACACCGCCAAGCCCGACGGCTCGGGGCTCGAGCGGCTCACGAACTACGGCGTCTACACCGCCGAAGGCACGCTCTCACCCGACGGCAGGACGATCGTCTTCACGTCGCTGAAGGACGGCGATCTGGACATCTACACGATGAACGTCGACGGGACGAACGTGAAGCGCCTCACCACCGCGCCTGGCTACGACGGCGGCCCGTTCTGGTCGCACGACGGCAAGCGGATCGTCTACCGCGCCTGGCATCCGAGCGACACCGCGCTCACCAACTACCAGGATTTGCTCCGCCAGCGGCTCGTGCGTCCGAATCGCATGGAAATCTGGATCATGAACGCGGATGGATCGAATCAGCATCAGATCACCGACCTGGGCGGGGCGAACTTCGCGCCCTATTTCACCCCGGACGACAAGCGCATCATCTTCTCGTCGAACTATCGCAATCCGCGCAGCCGCAACTTCGAGCTGATGCTCGTCGACGACGGGCTGACAGTCGCCTGGAAGGCGCTGCTATCGCTCGTCGCGGTGACACCGCTCGGAAGGAAGGTGTTGACGGAGATCGTCGTGCTCTTTGCCGGAACGTTCCACTCTGTAGTGAAGTGCGGTGCCGAGGTGGGAACGTCGCAGGCGCCGAGCAACCCGAGCAGGGCCAGGCCAAGCCCGGCAGACACTTGTCTCATGGTTACCATCATCGGTAAAAAGGTGGGGTTCGCCG
>CBHWBX010000033.1:0-16604 GCA_966111935.1 uncultured Gemmatimonadaceae bacterium | reverse complement strand
CGGCTGATTTGTGAGCTCGCGGAAACGGCTAGCAATTTTCCGGTAAGGTTACGCATGCAACGACTCCTGACTGCGGTGAGGATGTGGAAAGCAACCGTAGTCCGCAGCGTGTGCAAGAACCGAGCACCTGATCAGATTTGTGATAACTCTCACTGAGAAGTCGTGACGCGACGAACGACGCCGCCGGTCGCATACGACCTTTGTCCACGCCGCGAAGATCCTGTTGAGGCGCGACTCGGGCATCTGAGATGCGACCCCGGTGGTCTGCCGCGACGATGTCCGTCGCTCGAGGATCACGTCCGTGTTCTTCGCCCGGAAGTCGTCGCGGGGGCTTTTACGAGACGACCCAATCAGGGAGAGCAACAATGAGCTTCACGATCACGTCGAGGTCCTGCGCCGGCGCTACGCTCCTGCTGGCGTTCGCCGCCGGTGGCGCGCTTGCCCAGCAGCCGAAGTCTTCGAAGCGCATTCCGATCACGAAGGAAGCGGCTGGAGAGCTCGCGCGCGACACCGTCATCCGCGTCGACACGGTGCAGATCACCAACACCGTCTATCGCACGGATACGTTGACGATGACGCGCATCGACACGGTGCTCGTGCAACCACCCGCGATGCCGATTCGCCTGCCGAATGGCTTCTACTTCGGTGTCGCCGGCGGCTCGTCGTCGCCAGGCGGTTCACTCTTCACGCCGAACGCCATGGGGTACATCGGCCAGGCGCACATCGGCTGGCAGAATGCCAAGCAGATCCTCGGCGCCCGCGTCAGCGGCTCGTACACCGGGCTCGGTGAAGACACGCAGTTCTCGCAGGGAACGCACGGCAAGCTGTGGTCGCTCAGCACCGACGGAAAGATCAATCTTCCGCTCGGACACGTCTTCGGCATGACGCCGCGTCTCAATGCTTATGGTATCGGCGGCTGGACCTACACCTGGTTCCGCGATACGCCGCACCGCATCAACTCGGGCGACAATCAGCCGCTCGTCTTCGTGCTCGGCAACGACAGCTGGTCGGGTCACAATGGTTGGGACGCCGGCGGCGGCCTCTCGCTGATGTTCAATCGCAGCGAACTGTTCGTCGAATCGCGCGCGATCGGATTCAAGCCGTCCGACTCGCCGTGGGGCTACCAGGTTCCGCTCGTCTTCGGGTTCAACTGGTACTGAGCTGATACCCAATCGACAGACCATCGTGCGCAACGCCGGCGTCAGGATGACTGACGCCGGCGTTCGTATTCATGGGTTTCCGACATTCTGTCCAAACCCGCCGCGTGTGAAGAAGTCGTGATGGGACTTAAGGGCAATGTCGCGCATGATGTTTTTTTCGCTTCTTCTAATCCGAGCCGATCTGCGCGGCACATCACCGCTTCCGGAAGAAAGGGTCCCGAACGACTGATGTATATCTCCGTACGCGAGCACCCGACTGTTGCTGCGACGACCGCAGCGGACAACGCAATCGTTTCTTCTCCCAAGAAACCACTGCGCATTCTTCTCGTCGACGACCACATGCTCGTCCGCGCCGGACTTCGGTCCGTGCTCGAAGGACGAACCGATATGGAAGTCGTCGGCGAAGCCTCCAGCGGTGAGGAGGCCTACGATCTCACCGATCGGTTGCGACCCGATCTCGTGATCATGGATCTCGACATGCCCGGCGACGGCGGACTGGCGACGACACGTCGACTCATTGCGCGGGATCCAAAGATCGCCGTCCTCGTGCTCACGATGTACGCCGAGCGCGATCGACTGGTCGAGGCACTGCGCGCCGGCGCGCGCGGATACCTCACGAAGGATCTCGCCTCGCACGAGCTCCTCGGCGCCATCCACGCGGCGGCGAAGGGCGACGTCTACGTGCGGCCGCACGCGGCGTCGGTGCTCGCGGCGAGCCTGGGGCGGCCACCCTCGGCCGAACCGGATACGACGCAGGCGGCACGCGCGCGATTCAACTCGCTCAGCGCGCGCGAGCAAGCGGTCCTCCGCCTCGTCGCTGAAGGCTACACCGGTCGCGAGATCGGCGACCTCCTTGGCATCACTGCGAAAACCGTCGATACCTACCGTCACCGCATCCAGGAGAAGATCGGGCTGACGCATCGGACGGAGTACATCCGATTCGCCTTGAGCATCGATCTCATGAAAAAGTGATCGCCAACGAATCCCGGATCGCCACCATCGAGAGGGCCCGCCGCGCGCTCGCGCGCCGCCGGCTCGCACGCTCCGCTGCGGCCGACGACTTTGCCCGGGCGCGCGACATGCTCGCCGTCGTCTCACATGATCTGCGCAATCCGCTGGCGACGATCGCCATGGCCCTCAGCCGGCTCGGTGACGGTGCCGAAGTTCCCGAGCGCCGCCGCACCGAGTGCCTCAAGCTCGCCAACGCATCCATCGAATGGATGCAGCGCATGATCCAGGACCTCCTCGATGCCGCGAGCATCGACGCCGGACGCCTGTCGATCGATCAACGCGAATCCGATCTCGTCGTCCTGCTCGTGCTCGCGGCGTCGATGTTCGAGGATCGCTGCGAGGAGCTGGGGATCACGCTCACCACCGAGCTGCCCGAGCATCTTCCACATGTCGACATCGACGCCGACCGCATCCTCCAGCTCGTCGGCAACCTGATGTCGAACGCGGTCAAGTTCGCGCCGAGCGGCAGCCGCATCACGCTCTCGGTCGTCGACCGAGGACGCGACATCGTCGTCGCGGTACGCGACGAAGGCCCGGGCATTCCCGCCGAGCACGTGCCGCACCTGTTCGATCGCTTCTGGCATGCGCGCCGCTCGGCGCGGGCCCAGGGCACCGGACTTGGCCTGTGCATCGCGAAGGGAATCGCCGAAGCACATCACGGGCGGCTCTGGGTCGAGACGATCGAAGGACTCGGCAGCACCTTCCTGTTCAGCCTGCCGTACGCGAAGTCCCACACGCCGTGCAGCACCCCCGCGGTGTGCGCGGCTCCCAGCTCGACGCCCGCGTACTCGCGACTCGTCGCGAGCCCCCACTAACGCGGCGTCGGCCGCGACGTCGTCAGGCCGGAACGCCGGCCGGCGGCGTCCGCGCCGGCTCGGACACGGGCAGCGTGAAGCACACAGTGCTTCCCCGCCCGATCGCACTGTCCATCCATACGCGCCCGCCGTGCGCGAGCACCACACCGCGTACGATCGCGAGGCCGAGTCCCTGTCCGCGCGTCCGACGCGTCGCGTTCGCGCGCCAGAAGCGCTCGAAGACGTGCGGCAGCTCGTCCGCCGAGACTCCCGGTCCGGTATCGCTGATCGATACGACGACCTCGCGTCCCTCGACGCGCGCGCCGACTTCGATGCGCCCGCCCGAAGGTGTGAACTTGAACGCGTTGTCGAGGATGTTCGAGAGCACCTGGAGGATGCGCGGCGGATCGAGCTGCACCTCGGGCAACGACTCCATGTCCGCCCAGTCGACGTGCACGTTCGCCGCGGCGGCGCGCGGATCGAACAGGCGGCGCGCCGACGCCACGACGTCGGCGAGCGCATGGCGCATCGGTGCGACGGCAAGCCGGCGCATCTCGATCGCCGAGAAATCGACGAGATCGAGCATGAGGCGATGCATCATCTCGGCGCCGCTGAGAATGTTCTCGCAGAGCTGGCGGTGACGCTCGTCGGACTCGTCGCGCAAGCGGCGCGCGTTCATCGTCACACCGCCAAGCGTCCCGACGAGATCGTGCGACACGACGCTCAGCACCGCGTCGCGCGCGGCCGTCGAGCGCTGCACGCGACGGAAGAGACGCGTCGCCTCGATCGCCGAGGCCGCGCGGTCGGCCAGGAG
Source organism: uncultured Gemmatimonadaceae bacterium (assembly GCA_966111935.1). Lineage (GTDB taxonomy): Bacteria > Gemmatimonadota > Gemmatimonadetes > Gemmatimonadales > Gemmatimonadaceae > JAQBQB01. The sequence goes on along the minus strand of CBHWBX010000033.1, from coordinate 12,825 downwards.
CTGCGCGAGCACGAGGTCTTCCTCGGAGGCCGCGCGATCGCCGCCGATGCCGATCGTGAGCGCGCCGATCGCGCGCGCATCGACGAGGAGCGGGACGACGATCAATGAGCGCGGTGCGAGCCGGCGCAGCAGCTGTCGCGCACTCTCGTCGCCGTAGCGCTCATCGATCCACGCGGTCGACACGAAGGGAACGTAGAGATGCTTTCCCGTGCGGATGGCTTCCATCGCCGGATCCTTTCCCGCCCATCGCGCCGGCGCCGCCTCGAGCTCCCAGAGCGCGCCCTCGAGACGCGAGTCCATCGGCGAGCTGGTAACGCGCACCAGGCGAGGCATCCCCTCGTCGCCGGGCTCGCCGGAGTCCCGCTCCTCGAGCACGTCGAGGATCGCCCAGTCGCCGATCTCGGCCATGGCGAGCTGCGCGACGGCCGAGAGCTGTTCATCATAGCCGAGCCGCGGCGAAAGACGCGTGGCGGTCTCGGCGAGCAGATGCTCGCGCCGGTCGCGAGCGCGATGCTCGGTGACGTCGCGCAGGACGGCCGTGAGGAGCTGACGATCGCCCATCATCATCCGCGACGCGGCGCCTTCGACGATGAGCGCTTCACCCGATGCGCGATGCCCGCTGAGCTCGAAGCGATTCGGCAGTCGGTCGAAATACGTCGGCTCTGGCGCGCGTCGCTCGGCGGCGGACGCGATCGTCGCGAACGCGGATGGAAGCAGATCGTCGAGCGGACGTCCGATCGCGTGTGTCGCGTCGCGACCGAAGATCGACTCCGCGCTCCGATTGAAGTGCACGATCGTGCCGGCGTCATCGGCGGTCACGATCGCCTCGCCGGCAAGGTCGAGCAGCACGTCGAACGGCGCGGGCGGCGCCGCGGATCCTGACCGCATTCGCATTCGTGCCGATCTATCGACATGCATCGAGCGGTATGACACGCTGGCAACGACGCTGCCGACGAGGGCGGGCGCGAGCACGGCGAGCCAGAGGGCGCGTTCCGGCGCGTTTTGATCGAACACGAGGGCCGCGCTCGCTATGGCGATCAGACAGACGCCGAGCGCGATCATGTAGCGCAGAGTGGCCTGAAGCGCGTGCACGGGCGGAGACGGCTCCGCTGAGAGTTGTGAACCGCCACAACGTATGGACGCCGGGACCATCACACAATGCGCAACAGTCGTCACAGCTTGTGCATATTTTCACAAGCTCGCCGCGACGCATGGTAGACGATCGAACGGCACTCATGGTATGAACCGGACGACGTGAGGTCCGACGGCGGTCGCGATGCTCTCGGGCAGCCGCTTCCAGATGCGCGGTCCCCAAGCAAAGCGTGCATCGGTCGGCGTCGGCGTGCTGATGTGAGCACCAGCGCCCGCGGTATACCACCACAGCGACTCGTCGACCGATCCCCATTGGCGCTTGAAGCGGTGCGTCCCGCTGTCGGGCGAGCAGCGGCCGAAGTTGAAGCGCGAGAGACCGTGCTGTATCGAGCGTTCGATGAGCGCCCAATAGACGAGCATGTTCGCGGCGAGCTCTTTGTATGCAACGAGCGCCGACGCCCAGGTGACTTCGACTTCTCCATTCCAGCGCGGTCCGGCGAGCGCGGCGATCGGCTTCCCCTGGAGATACGCGCACGCGATCTCGAAGTCGTCGGGAAAGGCACGCGCGATCTCGTGAAACAGTCGGCGCGGCTGCGTCGGCGTGCCGAGATCGCGCATGTGCCGCGAATATACAGAATAGAATGCGTCGATCTGATCGACGCCGAAGGCGACGGTGATGCCGGCCTTCTGCGCGCGCCGTACGCGGCGGCGCACGTTCGCGTCGAGCGTGCGGAAGAGCGCGTCAGGGGATCCCGCGGGCAGCTCGAGCACGCAGGTGATCTTGCGATGCGATGCCGGCAGGTCGATCGGCAGCGCCCAGCGGCTTCGCAGCTCGAGCAGCGCGCCGTCGTCGCGCGCCATCGCCGCTGCGTAATCGGTCAGCGCGGTGACGGCGGACGGGTGGCCGATTGGGCCGCCGTAGTTGACGTACGGCATCGACACCAGATAGCGGCCGAAGACCGGGCTCGACACCCGTACGAGCGGCAGGACGCCGCACATCGCGCCGCGCTCGTCGCGCGCAACGAGATACGGCGTGCGATGGCCATGCACGCGCGCGATGACCCTGCGCCATCCGGCGAGGTGAAAGTGCGTCCATCCCGTCTGAGCGCGGACGAAGCGATCCCAATCGTCATCGGTACCGCGATAGAGCTCGACGCGCATCGTCATGACACCGGCACCTGGGGATCGATCGCGATCGTCGGCATTCCGGCGCGGCGGCCGCGCAGCGCCGGATGCCGCGCGATCGACGTGAATGAGAAATCACTCAACAACCGCTCGAGGCGCGGCGCGGTTCGGCGAATGCCGGTATAATGCCTGAGCCGCGTCGGCAGAGAGGCCTTCACCTGCGGCTGATCGGCGTCGAGCTCCCACGGATGGATGTAGAAGACGGACGGAACCATCTGTCGCGTCGCGCGGGCGAACGCACGCTGCGTGACGCGGTAGGGGAAATGGCGGAAGTAGCCGCCGCCCGCCGCGGGCACCGGCACGCCGATCCAGCCGCGGGTCGCGATCGGAATCTCGAGCAGCGTGCCCCCCGACCGCCAGAGGTGGTGCGGGAGCTCGCACGCGCCAGGGTACCCCGACGCGGGCCGGCGACGATGGACGAAAAGGCTCGAGTCGTAGGTGTACCCTTCCTCGAGCAGCACATCGAAGACCCAGTCCAATCCAGGGACGACCGAGAAGTTCGGTGCGCGAAACCCGACCACCGGCGCACCGGCGATCTGCTCGAGCAGGTTCTTCGACGTGCGCAGCTCGGTGCGCACGGCGCGCGGGCTGAGGCCGACGAGCGAACGATGCGACCAGCCGTGCGACGCGATCTCGTGTCCGGCATCGACGAGCGAGCGCACGAGCGTGCGATGCCGCTCGGCGAAGCAGCCGAGCACGAAGCACGTCGCCTTCACGTCGTGGCGCGCAAGGAGGTCGACGAGACGTCCGAGCGACGGTTCGGCGCGCGTCGGCCAGCGGGGCCATTCATCGCGCGGAATCGCCTGCTCGAACGCGCCGACCTGAAAGTAGTCCTCGACGTCGCCCGTGAAGAAGTGCGTGACCGCCGACTCAGGCATAGAGTGCGATCGCGCGCCGGCTCTCACGCTCGGCGAACCAGCGGTACGTGCGCTCCAGTCCCTGCTCCAACGTGACGCGCGGCGACCAGCCGATGAGCCGCGCGGCCTTCGAGGCGTCGAGCGCCGAGCGACGGACTTCGCCGAGGCGCGCCGGCTCATGCTCGATCGTCCGCTGCTCGGCGTTGGCGAGCCGCCGCATCGTCGACGCGACCTCGAGCACGGACGTCTCACGTCCACAGCCGATGTTGAACGCGCGCGCGTCGATGTCGCCGAGCGGCGGCAGCGGCGAGGTGGCGGCAAGGACGTTCGCTCGCGCGACGTCGCCGACGTAGACGAAGTCGCGCGTCTGGCGTCCGTCGCCGTAGATCGTGAGACAGCGGCCGCGCAGCAGGCGATCGGCGAACACGGCGACGACGCCGGCGTCACCCATCGAGTTCTGCCGCGGACCGTAGACGTTCGCGTAGCGCAGCGACACCGACTGCACGCCGTGCACGCGATCGAAGTAGCGGAGATAATGCTCGGCGCTGAGCTTCGCGCAGCCGTAGGCGGAGTCTGGCTCCTTCGGGGCATCCTCGCGATGCGGCGGCGACGCCGAGCCGCGATAGATCGCGCCGCCGCTCGACGAGAAGACGATCCGCGTCGATGCGCGCGAGGCGCGCACCGCCTCGAGGAGATTGAGCATGCCGAGCACGTTGTTGCGCGCGTCGGCCTGCGAGTCGTCGACGCTCGCGCGAAGATCGATCTGCGCGGCGAGATGGAAGAGCGCGTCGAACTCTCCGGCGCGCACGATCGACGCGGCGATGGGAGATCCGACGTCGACCGGGTGAATGAGGACGCCCTCGGGGAGATAGGCGATGCGTCCCGTGCTCAGGTCATCGATGACGGTGACTTCGACGCCGTCGTTGTGCAGCAGGTGGACGAGGTGGGAGCCGATGAACCCGGCGCCGCCCGTGACCAACGCTCTACGCAGCATGCTGTCGCGCTCCGTGCTTTCGGGGGTGAGGGCGGGCTTTGCAAGTCGATGCCCACGCGCCGATCGCTCGCGAGGCGGGATTCAGGCACCCGGCGCGGGCATGCGAGTGCGGGCGTGGCAGTTGTGCCACACCGCGCGTAGGGTGCGTGCCGCGAAATCGCGCGCGACTCCCTCACGAGGGCGCTCCGGAATCGGAAATGCTCTTGCAATGGTGACGCGCACGTGAGTCACTCTGCTCGTGAATCGCTCTTTTAGAGATTCGTCATGACAACTGCCGTCCCGCCTCATGGTCTCGCCGGTCGTCCGACGCAGGGCCTCTTCACTCCCGACGAGCTCACCGCGCTCCTCGACGCGATGCGCGCCGGCCAGCCCTGGCGCAATGCGCTTCGACGTCGAGGATCGGGGACGGCGGCAGTGGGCGCGGACCCGTTCAGCAATCCGGCGAAGGCAGGCTTTTACCTGATGCTGCCGGTGCCCTCGGACGGACTCGCGGTGGATCTCGGCGCCGGCTCGGGCGTGATCGCCGAGACGCTGGCGTCGCGCTTCCGCCGCGTCGTCGCGGTGGAGCGCGACGCGCGGTGGTGCGAGTTCATGCGACGTCGTTTCGCCGAAGACCAGCTGTCGATCGAAGTGGCGAACGCCAGCGCGCTCGCCCTTCCGGCGGACCTGAAGGACGCGGATCTCGTGGTGATGAACGAAGTGCTCGAGTGGGTCGCGGCCGGCAGCGATCCGGCGACGCGTGGCCGGCCGTGGTCGGTGCAGGTCGCAGCACTTCGGGCGGCGCGCAACGTTCTGCGCCGCGGTGGGCGCATCGGCATCGCCGTTGCAAACAGATGGTTCCGGGAAAATTTCCGCGGTGCATCGCCACACGGTGAGCCGGCGTATGCGGCGGTGCTGCCGCGAACGATCGCGGATGTGGTCGTGCGGGCTCAGCGGGGAGAACCCTATCGGACGTGGATCTACGGCGCCGCGGGGTATCGCCGGCTGCTGCGCGCGGCGGGATTCGTGAACGTCGAGGTGCGTGCGGCGGTGCCGAGCTACCGCGAGCCGGTGAGTGTGGGGCCGCTCGGGCGAGCTGGGCTACTGGGAAATCGGATACACTCCTTCTATATATCTGCCGAGCGTCCGTAAACAGGTGACCCGCCGCGGGCCGCGGCGGGATTTTGGCCTGTCGAGTGTGTCAGGAAAAGCTGGTCACTTTCGCGCGCCGGGCCGATCGGCGCCGCAGCGTATGTCGTTGTGGCGCTTGAGGAAAGGCACATTTTGGCTGTGCGATTGGTCACACTGGGAAACGGGTGACTGCGGCGTCAGGCGTGTCGCGCGCCCGAGTTCGCCGGCATGAGGCGGACCAAAGTCCAATTGCGTTGTGGCGCAAGGACTTACGCGGCGAGCTGATCCGGGAACCGCCGCGTCCGGTTCCTCACGATTTGCTCATCAGAATAGTCTGATCCGGCCGTCGGCCGAAATGGCGTAAAGCGAACTGAAACATGCGGTTACGGGGTCACTTTGTGCTGCAAAGTAGGGCCTTTTCCGCCAGTTTTTTCGCTACCCAATCACGGTTTTCGGCCTAGCTTGAGTCTTCGAGGATGCGAACGTTTGACTCAAGCGATCGCGGTCGGGGGCTAGCATCCTCGTCCGGCCGCGAGAACGCTGACCTGTTGCTGCCCCACTGACGCTGAGCGTCTCTCCACCTCGGGAGAGCGCCAAGGGCATACCCGGCGAAAGCCGGCGACGCAAAGCTACGAGGCTGTCGCGCCCCTCCCATCCCTGGGCGCTATGCCGGTCGGGCCGCCGATGAAGGCGCAGCCGGTCGAAGGAGACCCCCATAATGCGAATGCGCTATTTCGCGCTTGCATCGTCGGTGACGGCGATGCTCGCCTGCTCGGACACGTCGGTCGATTCGCCGGCGACCCCATCCGGGGTTACCCCGAGCAGTCTCACGCCGTCGGCGTCGATCGCCGCGGCACCGCATGAACCGGCCGGGCTGACGCAGCTCACCGACCGAAAGTTCAGCGCGAGCCCCGAAGGGTGGCTCACCGGCGAAGCCGGACCGACGTTCGCGATCGTCTCGGATGCGAGCGCCCCGAAGTCGGCCCCCAGCGTCGCCCAGATCACCTTCAACCCTGGGTTCACCGGCGGTACCTCTCCCGCCGCTGCCCAGTACAGCTTCGCGCAGTCGCCGCGCACGGTCTTTACCAGTGTGTGGTTCAAACTCTCGAGCAATTTCGTCGGCAGCCCCGATTCGCCGACGAACGGCATCTTCGTCCTGACGAACAACGCGCAGCCGCGTGTGACGTTCGTGGCGCGCGGCACCGGCTCGAACGCGCTCGTCCCGGCGGTGCAGCTCGCCGGCACGCCTGACTCGCGCGGCGTCCTCGCGGCCACCGCGTCGGCGACGATCGCGAAGGGCTCGTGGCAGCAGGTGGAAATGGCGGTCACGATGAACACGCCCGGCGCCGCTGACGGCGTCGTTCGCGTCTGGCTGAACGGCAACCTCGTCCTCGACTATTCGAACGTGCAGATCGTGAAGTCGGGCGAGAACGACACCTTCGGCCGCTTCCAGATCTCGCCGGTCTGGGGCAGCACGAGCTCGAAGGTGAGCACGTCGATGAACATCCGCTATGACGAAGCGTACGTCTCGGCCTCGACGTCGCGCGTGACCGGCAGCACCAGCGGTTCGATCGGTGGCAGCACGGGCGGCAGCACGGGCGGCAGCACGGGCGGCACGACCGGATCGACGAGCGATGCGAGCGCTCCGGTGACCAATGAATGCTCGTCGGCGAAGGCCGGCTGGATCTTCTGCGACGACTTCGAGCAGGATCGCACGGCGAAGTACTTCGAGTATGACAACGCGGGCGGCAAGTTCGTGCGCAGCGCCGGCAACGGCGTGAACGGCTCGAGCTCGATGCGCGCGACGTACACCCAGGGCCAGACCGGTGCGGGCTACCTGCACCTCGCCTTCGGCCGCACGCCCTCGGCGACGTTCCGTCCGGCGGATGCGGGCACCGCGAACTATCGTGAGATCTACTGGCGCGTCTGGGTGAAGCGTCAGGCGGGATGGACCGGCGACGGTCCGAGCAAGCTGACCCGCGCGACGATCCTCGCGAAGTCGGACTGGTCGCAGGCGATGTTCGCCCACTTCTGGTCGGACGAGAGCAACACGAAGTACATGCTCATGGATCCGGCGTCGGGCACCGACGCGAGCGGCAACGTGGTGACGTCGGGCTACAACGACTTCAATCACATGAACTGGCTCGGCGGCGTCCGCTCGGACAGCACGTATGAAGACAACGCGCATGCCGGCAAGTGGATCTGCTACGAGTTCCACACGAAGCTCAACGACGCGGGCCAGAGCAACGCCGTCGACGAGATGTACGTCAACGGCCGCCTGTCGGCGCGCAAGTCGGGCTTCAACTGGGTCGGCAACTACAACGCCTACGGCATCAACGCCGTGTTCCTCGAGCAGTACTGGAACGGCGGCGCCCCGGCGAACGAGTCGCGTGACCTCGACAACTTCGTCGTGAGCACGCAGCCGATCGGTTGCGGCGGCTCCTCGACTTCGACGACGACCCCGCCTCCGACGACGTCCCCGACCCCGACTCCGGTCGTGACGTCGGTGACCGTGACGCCCGCGACCTCGTCGCTCGCCGTCGGCGCGACGCAGCAGCTCTCGGCGATGACGCTCGATCAGAACGGCAGCCAGATGTCCGGCCAGACCATCTCGTGGTCGTCGAGCAACTCGGCCATCGCGAAGGTTTCGTCGACCGGTCTCGTGACCGCGGTCGCCGCCGGCTCGGCGACGATCACGGGCTCGAACGGCGGCAAGAGCGGCAGCGCGTCGATCACGGTCAGCGCGCCGGCCACGACGCCGTCGACTCCGACCGCGCCGACGGGCAGCGGCAACACCGCGAACCAGCCGTCGGGCTTCAGCTTCATCACGCAGCGCGGCTTCAACTCCGTGGCGACGAGCTGCAGCGATGCAGCGGCGGCCGAAGGCTGGGATGCTGGTGAAGAGTGCCAGTGGCATCACATCTCGAGCATCTCCGATCCGACGGCGCCGGTCTCTCCGGACAAGGTTCTCCAGGCGTCCTACGCGGCCGGTGTCACCGGCGGTACGACGGATGCCACCCCGGGGCGCCTCGTGAAGAACTTCTCGGCGCAGCAGCAGGTGTACGTGAGCATGTGGGTGAAGCTGTCGTCGAACTTCGTCGGCAACGGCACGGGCACGAACAAGGTGTTCTTCATCTGGATCAACGGGAAGCCGGACTTCTTCATGTCGGCTGAAGGCCAGGGCACGGGCAACCTCATGCCGTACGGCCGTCTCCAGGGTCCGATGGATCCGCGTGAGACGCTCCCGCCGAACCTGATCAAGTCCGCCGTCGTCCAGCGCGGCGTGTGGCAGCACTGGGAGATTCTCGTGAAGGCGAACACGCCGGGCGTCTCGAACGGCGAGTTCCACCTCTGGGTCAACGGCCAGAAGGTGAGCGAGTATAAGGACGTGGGCTACCTGCTCGCGGGCCAGACGCAGGGCTTCATGAAGATGGACGTCGAGCCGATCTGGGGTGGCGGTGGCAGCACCGTTCCCGCGGCGCAGTACATGTACTTCGACGACGTGTTCGTGAGCGCGAAGCAGTAATCTCAGGATACGAGAAACGAGGAACGGGGCACGGGATCTTCAGTGAAGGTCTCGTGCCCCGTTCCTCGTTTCCGTCCCTTCTAGAACTGAAAATAGAGAAACGGCGACGTTCGCGTCCCGGCGATGATCGCGAGCGCCGCGCCGGCGGCGGCGGAGTAGACGAGCGCGCGTGGCCACGGAATTCGTTCCGGCATCTGGAAGGCGTTGGGGCCGGCCATCGCCCACGTCGCGGCGATGGTGATGAGCGCGGCCGAGAGCACCGATTCGGCGACGAGCGCGCCGCGGGTCGGCGCGAACATACGGCCGAGCAGCCCGGCGGCCATGGTGAAATCGGTCGCGCGGAAGAAGACCCACCCGATCACCGCAAGCACGAACATCCCGCTCTGGCGAACCACGTGTGGCAGCGTGTCCCAGCCGCGGCCGAAACGGCGATGCGCGGAGAGCAGCAGTCCGTGATACGCGCCCCACGCGACGAACGTCCAGCTCGCGCCGTGCCAGAGTCCGCCAATGAGCATCGTGAGCATGAGATTGCGATATGTCTTCCACTCACCGTGCCGATTGCCGCCGAACGGGATGTACAGATAGTCGCGCATGCACGTCGAGAGCGAGATGTGCCAACGCTTCCAGAAGTCCGACGGGTCGACGGCCTTGTACGGTGAGTTGAAGTTCTGCGGAATGCGCAGGCCGAACAGGTATCCGAGCCCGACCGCCATCGTGCTGTAGCCGGAGAAATCGAAATAGATCTGGAAAGTGTAGCCGAGCATCGCCATCCACACCCCGAATGTGGACAGTGTGGAATACTGGGCGAGCGCGGGATCGACGAACGCGGCCAGGCTGTCGGCGACGAGCACCTTCTCGACGAGTCCGATCGCGAGGAACGACAGCCCGCGCACCAACCATCGACTCGGCGACGCGCTGCCGATCTGCTCCAGGTCTTCCTCGATCTGCCGGAAGCGCACGATCGGCCCGGCGACGAGCTGCGAGAAGAGCGAGACGTACGCCGAGAACTCGAACAGGTTGCGCGTCGGCTTCACGACGCCGCGATAGCTGTCGACGATGTAGCTGATCGTGTGGAACGTGTAGAACGAGATCCCGATCGGCAGGATGATGTTCCAGTGCGGCGGGACGACGTGCGCGCCGAACCATCCGGCGGCGGTCGCGGCGCTGGCGGCGGCGAAGTTCGCGTACTTGAAGAAGCCGAGCAGTGAAAGATCGACCGTGATCGGCACGACGAGCAGCAGCCGTCGGCGCCGCGGATCCGTCCAGCGGAGGAATCCCAGTCCGGCGCTGAAGCTCACGAGCGTCGAGAAAGCCATGAGCGCGCAGAAGCGCGGATCCCAATAACCATAGAACACGTATCCGGTGATCGTGAGCCAGACGTAGCGCGCACGCGCCGAGCGGAGGAGCCAGAACACGGCATACGTGACCGGCAGGAACGCGAACAGAAAGACGTAGCTGTTGAAGAGCATGCGCCGGGTGTGAGGATGCCGGCGAGAACGCATCGCCAGTGCCGCATCTGACGCGCGACTTTCGCGCACGGAGCGTGCACGTCGACGGCCGCGCGCGCGTGAAACACGGGTCGCGCGCGATTGGAGGGATGCGCCCCTGCCTCACCCGTTGCGCAGGCGCCACACTTTCACGCCCGGATCGCGTTCATGAAGACCATTGCTCTCGCACTGTCGCTCGCGGGAACATTCGCCCTGTCGTTCGAGCTGGCCTGTCGCGTCGAGGATCGCATTCGCTACGGGATGCCGATGTTCTCGGCGATTCGCGACGAGGATGATCTCATCGTGCGGGACCAGGTGGGCATGCACGGACGTCCCGGCGCGCGCTTTCAGAATTTCGCGCTGAACAGCCTCGGCATGCGCGGCCCCGAGATGCGGCTGGCGAAAGCGACGACGACGCTGCGGATCGTGACCGTCGGCGCGTCGGAGACCTTCGGACTGTACGAGCCGCCCGGGCGCGAGTATCCGCGTCAGCTCGAGGCGATGCTGAACGATCGGCTCGCACGCGCGTGCGCACCCGCGCGCGGCCGCACGGTGGAAGTGTTCAACGCCGCGATCTTCGGCATGTCGCTGCCGACGGCCGAGCAGGACCTGCGACTGCGCATCGCGCAGCTTCACCCGGATGTCGTCGTCGCCTATCCAACGCCGCCACACTATCTCGAGGACGAGCTGCCGCGCGCGTCGCGGCCCGACAGCGCGCGCCACGCACCGCCGCCGCTCTCGCAGCGGCTGCATCCGCGCGCGATCGGCCGGCTGCGCGAGCAGGTGAAGGCGATCCTCCCTGCCCCGCTCGCGGACTGGATCCGTCGGCGTGACACGGAGCGCGTGGTGCGGCAGCATGCGGCGGGATGGCGATGGACGTCGGTCCCGAACGATCGGCTCGCGGCGTACGAGTCGGACCTCCGTCGGCTCGTCGGAACGATGCGCGCCGTCGGGGGCATGCCGGTGCTCATGACTCACGCGAACGCCTTCACGCCGAATGCCCCGCGGGATGCGGCGTTGCTCGCGCGCTGGGAGCGGTTCTATCATCGAGCGACGGGCGGGACGATCGTCGCCTTCGACTCGGTGGCGCGGGAGGTGACGATGCGCGTTGCCGCCGATTCCGGGGTGACGGTGATCGACGCGCAGCAGGCGCTGTACAGCAGCGGCGCGACGAGCGCGATCCCGCTCTTTGCCGACTATGCGCATTTCAGCGATGCGGGCGCCGCGCAGATGGCGACGCTGATTGCCGATGTGATCCCGGCGCGGTGGCGCGCGCGGGGCACGCCAACCTGTCGCGCGATGCCGTCGGTCGTCATCGCCGGCGAACCACGCACCGAGGGATCGTCGCGATGAGCATTCTCTCATCCTTTGGCATGGGGCGCCGCTATAGCGCGTCGTGCGCCGGGCTGTTCCTCCTCCTCTGCTGCGACTCGGGGACGTCGCCGAATCCCTCGGGTCCGGTCGTGGGATCGGTCCTGCTCTCACCCCTTCCGACGCGCATGCTTCCGGGCGATACGGCGACGCTCGAGTGGACGATTCGCGATCGCGACGGCAAGGCGCTTTCGGGTACGACCGTCACGGTGACGTCGAGCGCGCCGGGTGTGGTATCGGTGTCGTCGGACGGCCGCGTGACCGCGGTGAGCGCGGGCAACGCGACGGTGACGGCGCGCGCCGGCGGCGTGTCGGCAAGAGCGTCGGTCGAGGTGTTGTCGCTGGAGATCGCGGCGGACGTCAAGGTCTTCCCGATGGCGCTCGACACCGGGCAGACGGTCCCGACGACGATGATCGTGATCAACGCCGCCGGGAACACGCTCCAGAACAGGCAGGCCGTGTACGTCAGCGCATCGCCGAGCGTCGCGACCGTGTCGTCGGCGGGCGTCGTACGCGGTGTGGGATTCGGACAGACGACGATCCAGGTCACCGTCGACACCGTCGTGCGGACCTACAACGTGCTCGTGAAGTCGTGGCCGCAGGAGCCCGACGGATTCAGGAAGGTGACCGAGCGCGATTTCTCGAAGCTGGCGACGTTCGCCAACGACACGTCGGGGCTCGACGGGTGGGACGCGCACGAGGAGAGTCAGTTCCCCCACCTGTCGATCGTCCAGGATCCGCAGGCGCCGCAATCGCCGCCGGGAGTGTTACAGGCAGCGTATGCCGCGGGCACGCAGGGGGGTACGACGGCCGCGACGCCCGGCCGCCTGATGCGATCGTTCGGCTCGACGCCGGCGTGGACATATCTGAGCGTGTGGGTCCAGCTCTCGTCGAACTGGTACGCGCATCACACCGGGACGAACAAGATTCTCTACGTCTGGATCAACGGCCAGCCGCGCTTCTTCCTGTCCGCGGAAGGGGCGAGCGCGACCAATCTCCTCCCGGCGGGGCGGCTACAGGGGACGCCCGATGATCTGCTGCGCAATCGCGAGGCGCTGATGCCGAACACGCACACGACGCGCGTCGTTCCTGGCAAGTGGCAGCGCTGGGAGGTCCTGCTCAAGTCGAACACGCCGGGGCAGCGCGACGGCGAGTTCCATCTCTGGCTCGACGGGCTCGAGGTGAGCCGCTATGCGGACGTCG
>CBHWBX010000032.1:0-16810 GCA_966111935.1 uncultured Gemmatimonadaceae bacterium | reverse complement strand
CGTTTGGGAGTTCGCGCCGTTTGGGAGTTCGCGCCGTTTGGGAGTTCGCGCCGTTTGGGAGTTCGCGCCGTTCGGGATTTCGCGCCGTTAGCTCACGCCCTTCGCGCCCTCACTTCCCCGATGAACCGAGTTGTATCACCCGTGCTGGAGCTGCTCGCTCAACCTCACCACCGCGGCGCCCGGCTCGGCGTCGAGCTCGCTGCGCAGCGACTCCGCCAGCCGCTTGTAGACGCGCAACGCCTGCGCGCGCTCGCCCAGCGAGGCATGCGCGCGCATCAGCGCGAGCGCCGCATCCTCGTGCAGTGGGTCGCGGGTCAGTACGCGACGGTACACATCGATCGCCTTCTCGGCCCGATCGTCGATCAGGAGATGGCCGCCGAGGTCCATGAGCGCGTCGACGTACAGCCGCTGGAGCCGGTCACGATGCTCGAGGTGCCAGTCCCCCGCCGGCTCGCCGTCCAGAAAATCGCCGCGGAACCGGGCGACCGCGCGCTCGAGTAGAGCCGCGGCGCCGGCCTCGCCGCGCTTGAGCGACGCGCGGGCCGCGATCACCTCGCGCTCGAACAGGACGACGTCGAACTCCTCGACGAGGGCAGGATCGACCCTATAACGCTCCTGCTCGAGCGTCACCCACTCGGCGCCGCCGAGCGCGCGACGCAGACGATGCAGTGTGACGTGGAAGCTGTTGCGCAGCTGCGCGGCGCTCGCCTCCGGCCAGAACGCGAGCCCGACCTGTTCCTTGCTGCGCCCCTCGGGATGCGCGAGCAGATACACGAGCAGCTCGCGCGGCCGCGCCGAGCCCCACGCCGACGCTTCGACGAGCGTGCCGTCGACGAACACCTGGAGCGGCCCGAGCGCGGTCACGCGCAGACGATGCGCGTTCTTCGGCGGCGCGACGGCCGCGGGAAGCGAGATGCGAAACTCGGTCGTGTGACGCGCCGCTTCGGCGAGCGCCATGCGCACGACTTCCGCCGTCGTGAGCGCGCGCCCCTCGGCGTAGATGGCATTGAACCGGTCGCCGAGCTCCGCGCGCAACCGGGCGATGAGCTGATCGCGCTCGGCGGGTGCGGGACCAGGCAGGGCCATCGCCAGGCGCTCGCGATGCGCCTCGGTGCCCGCAGCCAGACGCGCCGCGTCCTCGAAGCGATTGCGATGCGCGGCGACGAGCGCGGTCACGTCGAGCGCCAGCGCGACCCCCCATGCATCCTCGATCGCGACCTCGAGCTCGAGGCCGTCGGTGACGAGACGGCAGGCTTCCTCGACGTTCCCGCGCGCGAACTCGATCCGCGAGAGCGCCGAGAGCGTGTGCGCGAGGGTCGTCGGCTGATTGTGCTCGCGGGCCATCGCGATGTTCGGCATGAAGAACTCGTACGCCGCGTCGTACTCGCCGAGACTGTAGGCGGTCCAGCCGCGCCAGAAGCGCGCGAACACGCCGCCCATGTAGGCCGTGCCGTGCGGACGCGCGAAGTCGATCGCGTCGTCGAGCAGGCGGATCGCTTCGTCGACGTCGCCGCTCAGCAGGCGCGCCGCGCCCAGCTTGGCCATCGCCGTGCCGATGTTGCGCACGTCGCCCGCTTCGCGCAGCAACGCGAGCGACGTGCGCAGATGCTCGGTGGAGAGCGCATAGTCGCCCTGCGCGAGCGCCGTCAGCCCGCTCGAGAGCAGCGCACGGCCGCGCAGCTCTGGGCTCGTCGGCTGCGCGTGCGAGAGCGCGCGATCGACGATCTGGCGATTCTCGCGGAACTGACCGACGGCATACCAGAACCAGAACAGCACGGCGGCGAAGCGCAGCGCGACTTCCTGCCGCGACGCGTCCGCTCCCGCCCACATCGCCGCCGCGCGAATGTTGTCGTGCTCGGCGAGCAGCGCCGGCACGAGCCCCGGCTTGTTCGCGCCGCCGACGAGGTTCGGCTCGGCGTCCTCGATGATCGAGAGGAAGTGATGCGCGAAGTGCCCCTCGGTCGTTTCGCGCTCGCCGGCGTCGTTCAATCGATCGAGGCCGTACTGCCGCACCGTCTCGAGCAGGCGATAACGCGCCTGCCCGCCCGACGTCTCCATCACGACGAGCGATTTGTCGACGAGCGCGGCGACGCCGTCGAGGATGTCCTCGACCTCGAGGACGCCGCCCGCGCACACCGCCTCGGCGGCGTCGAGCGTGAAGCTGCCGGCGAAGACGCCGAGGCGGCGAAGCAGCGCCTGCTCGCGGGGCGTGAGCAGGCCGAAGCTCCACTCCATCGTCGCGCGCAGGGTGCGATGGCGCGGCAGCGCTGTGCGGCTGCCCGATGAGAGAAGTCTAAATGCATCGTCGAGCCGCGCGGCGATCTGCTCGGCGGGGAGCACGCGCACCCGCGCCGCGGCGAGCTCGATGGCGAGCGGGATGCCGTCGAGGCGCCGGCAGATCTCGTGGACCGCGGGCCCGTTCCGATCGGTGAGCGAGAACGACGGCAGCGCGGCGCGCGCGCGATCGAGGAAGAGCTGCATCGCTTCGCTCTCCCCCATCGGCGGGACGAGCCACGCCGTCTCGCTCGCGACGCCGAGCGCTTCGCGGCTCGTCGCGAGCACGGTGAGGCGCGGGCAGCCGCGCAGCAGTGCTTCGGCGAGCGCCGCGCAGGCGTCGACGAGATGCTCGCAGTTGTCGAGCACGAGCAGCACCGGCTCGTTGCCGACGGCGCCGATGAGCATGCGGAGCGCAGACGCATCGGCGCGCTCCGGTGCATGCAACGCGGCTCCGACCTGCTCGGCGAGCAGGTCGGCGTCGGTCAACGGTGCCAGATCCACCCACGCGACGCGCGTGAACTTCTGCGAGCAGCGCGCGGCGAGCTCGCCGGCGAGGCGGGTCTTTCCACTGCCCCCCGCGCCGGTGAGCGTGAGCAGTCGAATGCTGTCGATGAGCACGAGGAGCTCGAGGAGCTCTCGGTCTCGCCCGACGAACGGGGTGAGGTGAACGGGAAGCTCCGCGAGCGCCGCGCCATTTTCGGAATAGGACACGGGCGACGCAGGGTGGGCGGAGTGGGGACGATACGGAATGGACCGCCCGCCATCAACCGCCGATTTCCTACGTGCCGGCAACGAAGTTTGTGACAATCGGGATCGACGCCTCCGCCGACAGCCCCGGGCGTACGATCAGGACGGAAACCGGCCCCCTGCCCAGCGACGTGCGAATGGCGCCCTCGGCGGTGCTGTCGTCGGGCTCGCCGTCGGGAATCAGGACCATGCGACGGATCTGATCGAAATCGCGGAAGGCGAGCTCGATCGCCGGCATGCAGAGATGGTTCGCCGCGACGAGTGTGAGGTCGGACGAGCCGAACGCCTCGAGGAAGTCGCCGAGCCAGGTGAGCACGTCGGAGCCCGTGGGCATGTCCGGTACGATCACGCGAAAGCGCTCGCGGAGCGCGTCGACGAGATCGGTGGAGAGCGGCGCCGGACCGGCGTCGGCGCCGAGCAGGATGACGGTGGGGCCGGCACCGGAGCGGCGATACCGCATCACGCGGTCGCTGGCGCGGACTTCGGCCGAAGCAGGTGTGTGTGTCATGCCCGTCAAGCTGCGGAGGGCCGCTTACGGGGCGCTTACGGCAGGGGAAAGCACGGCTGTAAGCGCCTAGGCTGACACGGACTTACGCGATGTAGGCGGTCGGTAAGCAGTGCTCACGATTGTTCGCGCGTCGGCCGCCGACGCGGGCTCGCCGAGACGTGCATTGCTCCCCTGAAGAGAACAGAACGATGAGACCCACCGTGTACCTCGCCGCCGGCACCGCCCTCCTTTTGACCGTCGCGGCTTTTCGTGAGCCGGGCCCCGCGGCCCGCACCAATCGTCAGTATGGCCCGTCGCAGAAGCTCGGCGAGGGCAGTGTTCGCACATACCTCGTGCGCGATCCGCGCAACGCCAACATCCCGCTCGAGGTGGGCGTCGCGATCAGCGAGCGCGCGATGGAGAGCCTGCCGATGACCGCGCCGATGAGCATGGACCACTCGATGTCCGGCGATGCGTCGAAGGCTGCGCCGATACCGATGAACGTGTTCCTGCTCGACCTGCCGAACGGCAATCCGACGCCGTACAAGTTCGTGCAGTTCGACTGGAATCCGCAGGGCCACGAGCCGGCGGGGGTGTACGACCTGCCGCACTTCGATTTCCATTTCTATACGGTGTCGCGCGACGTGCGCGGCTCGATCCTGCCGAGCGACCCGAAGTTCGCGGCGAAGGCGTCGGCGATGCCGGATTCGATCTATCGCGCACCGTTCTACATCGATGCCGCGACCGCGGCGAAGGCGCCGGCGGAAGCGGTCGCCGTGCCGGAGATGGGCATGCACTGGCTCGACGTGCGGTCGCCCGAGCTGCAGGGACTCGCCGGCCATCCGGAGAACGCGAAGGTCTTCACGAAGACCTTCCTCTACGGCTCGTGGAACGGCGTGTTCATCTTCGACGAGCCGATGATCACGAAGGAATATCTGCGCGCGAAGCGCGACGCGAAGGACGCGTCGGTGCGCGACGAGATCGTCCCGGTGTCGGCGCCGTCGCGTCGCGCGCCGAGCGGATACTACCCGAAGGCATACCGGATCTCGTATGACGCCGACGCGAAGGAATACCGCGTCGCGCTGACGCAGCTCGCGCTGCGCAAGTAAGAGGAATACCGGCGATGCTACGCTTTCTCAAACGCGCGTTCGCGGTGGTCGCGGCGCTGTTCGTGGTGACGGTCGCCGCAGTCTACGGCGCATCGGAGCGGCGGTTCGCGCACCGTTTCGATGTGCCGTCGCATCCCCTGACGGTGCGCTCCGACTCGGCAACGATCGCGCGCGGCGCGCACGTCGCGCAGATCCGGATGTGTCAGGAGTGTCACGGCAGCGGCTTCAGCGGCCACGTCGAGTTTGACAACTTCATGATCGGCCGTCTGGCCGCGCCGAATCTCACGAATGGCGGCCGCGGCGCCGAGCTCGCCGACGCCGATTGGGAGCGCGCGGTGCGACATGGCGTGCGTCGCGACGGATCACCGTTGTTGATCATGCCGGCATTCGAGCACACCGGCATGTCGGATGAGGATCTCGGGGCGCTGGTGGCGTACGTGCGAAGCCTGGCGCCGTCGAGCAACAAGCCGCCCGCGCCGCGCGGCGGGCCGGTCATTCGCGCGATGTTCGTGGCGGGCGCGGCACCGCTGCTGTCGGCGGAGGAGATCGACCACACGAAGTCGCATCCGTCGGAGGTGCCCGTCGGGCCGACGGCGCAGTACGGCGAGTACCTCGCCGGGATGTGCAAAGGCTGTCACGGCCCGCAGCTGTCGGGCGGAAAAATTCCGGGCGGCCCGCCCGACTGGAAGCCGGCGGCGAACATCACGCCGGGCGGGATCGGCCACTACACGCAGACGGATTTCATCATCGCACTGCGCACCGGCCGTCGGCCCGACGGATCGGCGATCGACCCGCAGATGCCGTGGAAGCAGTTGTCGCAGATGACCGACGTCGAGCTGAAGGCGATCTACGCGTACCTCAAGTCGCAGCCGGCGCGCGAGTACGGCAATCGTTAGAGCATCGCCATCCCAACAGGCGCTGTCATCCTGAGCGCAGCGAAGGACCCCTTGGCACTGAGGAGATGTCTTCCTCGGCGCACAGGGGGCCTTCGTCGCTCCGCTCCTCAGGATGACTCCGGGGCTAGATCTCGTCGTACAAATCCCGCCACTCGGGGTTCATCGACTCGATCAAAGCGACCTTCTTCGCTCTCACCCAACCCTTCAGCTGCTTTTCACGCTCGATCGCCACGATCGGCTCGTTGAAGAGCTCGAAATAGACGAGCCGATTTACGTTGTACCTTGCAGTGAACCCACGGACGACCTTGATGCGATGCTGGTATACGCGAGACTTCAGTTCGCGCGTGATGCCGATGTACAGGACGCGGGATCGGCTGGCGAGGAGGTAAACGGCGAAGGCAGGCTCCATGCTCAATCCGTAGCCACCGCCGCCCGACGAACCGGCATCAATCAATTTCCCGCGTCATCCTGAGGAGCGAAGCGACGAAGGACCTCTTGGCCCTGAGGAGATCACCTCAGGGATAGGGGTCCTTCGCTACGCTCAGGATGACGGCCTTCTCTCCGTCAACCGAACCGTTTGAGCGAGCGCTCCTTCGCCTTGCGTGCCTCTTCTTCGCGATTCTTCGGCGGGGCGTTCGTCTCCAGACCTGCGATGAGCTTGCGCGCCGCCGCGGTCACTTCGTCGACGGCGTGATAGAAGAGCTCTTCATTCGCCTTCGACGGTTTCGTCGTACCGCTCAGCTTCCGCACGAACTGCAGCGCCGACGCGTAGATCTCGTCTTCGGTCGCCGGCGGCTCGAAGTTCGCCAGCACCTTGATGTTCCTGCACATCGTGTGTCCCCTCGGCTCGATCTTCACAGAAAGCTAGGGATCGGTTCGCAAGGCGGGAATGGCTACTTGAGCCGGGCGGTACCCGTCCGCGGATCGAACGTCGCGCCCGCGGGCAGGACGTGCATGCGAATGTCCGTCGCGCCGAGCGCCGGCGCGTCCTTCTTCGTGATCGTCGCGCGGCGCGCGTCGTAGATGATCACCACGCTCGCCCCCGCGACCTTCCACTGCCCGTTCGGCTCGACGATGAGCGCCGTCGATTCGTCGATTCCCGCGGCGAGATGCGAGCCGTCCTCGAGCACGACGCTGATCAATCGATTGTGCCGCTTCCGACGCAGGAAGTGCTGGTCGACGACCGCATTGCGCAGAAATGCGAAACCCGAGTCGGTCACGATGTCCTCGCGCGCGATCGTCATGAAGCCGCCGGTGCTCGTATCCGGACGCGCGCCGCCGGGATGCCGCTCGTCGCCGGTGATCATCGTCGCCGACATCACCGCCGCACCGGCCGACGTGCCCGCGATCACCGCGCCGGCGCGATACCGCGCATGCATCGCCGAGTCGACCTTCGTCCCGCGCAACGCCGCCGTGAGCTTGTTCTGATCACCGCCGACGAACCAGATGCCGGTCGCGCCGTCGAGCAGATGCGCGACCGAATCGGTGTTCGCCTGCGCGTGATTCACCCACACGTTGCGCGCGTCGGCGCCGAGCTGGCGAAGGTCCTGCGCCTTCTCTTCCCCGGCCTTCTCGCCGTCCTCGCTCGCCATCCCGAACACCACGATCCGCGCCCGCCCGCGCCCGCCGGCGAGATCGACGAACTGCTGCACGAGCGCCGGCGGCTGTGGCCCGCCGCCGACGATCATCAAGGTCCCACGCGGCGCCTGCGCGAGTGCGGCGTGGGCGAGAAAAATCAATGCGGCAAGCATTCGTATACGCATGCAGGTGCTCCAGGAAAGGTTGTCATTCCGAGCGCAGCGAGGAATCTACTATCATGGCAGGGTGGCGAGCCGTACCACGATCAATGACGTATCTTCATCGATATGAAGCGTCTCGCCGCACTCCTGCTTACCATCGCCACGGCCGCGCAGGCCCAGATGCCGCGCCTCCATCACGTCGGCCTCAACTCCGTCGACCCCAATCGCGCCATCGCCTGGTACCTGAAGCTCTGGCCGAGCGCGCGCCGCACGACCTACGCAGGCTATCCGGCCGTCGAGAGTGACATGCTGCTGCTCTTCAACAAGGTCGAGCATCCTCCCGCCGGCGCGTGGCGCCACGACCTCCATCGCGCCGCCGAGCAGAGTGCCTTGTGGCACATCGGCGCCAACACCAACTCCACGACGACGCGCGACCGGCTCGCACCGCTCGGCATCGCGCATCTCCCGCTGTTCGTTTACCCCGGCGATACCGTCACGACAGTCTGGCGCTCCGGCCTCGCGCCGTACGCCGGCACGCCGACGGGCGCGCAGGTCGCTCGAGCGGCGAACGCGCCGCCGCGTGACGGTGGCTTCAGCTACGTCGTCGCGCCGGACGGCGTGTTGTTCGAGCTCACCGGCGGCCCCGACACGAAGGACTCGTTCTCGCACATCCACTTCTATCACGAGCAGCCGCTCTGCGCCGCGAACTGGTACGTGCGCCATCTCGGCATGCAGCTTCCGCCGATGCGCGACTCGAGTGGACGCGAGACGCCGCGCGCGCCGTATGAGCCGTGCAACGTCGCCTACGGTGAGCCGAGCTGGCCCGCCCTCGAGCCGCTCGGCACGATTCGCCAACCGGCGAGCACGGTGCGCTTCGGCAACGGCGCGATGGCCTGGTATCCGCGCCAGTGCACTGGCACGCGCTGTGGAGAGCCGCGCCCGCTCGTCTCGTCGCGCGGCCAGGTGCTCGACCACGTCGCCTTCACCGTCGACGACTTCGACGCGCTCTACGCTCGTCTGCGCGCCGACGGCGTGAAGATCCTCGAGCCGCCGCACCCGTTCGGCGCGACGCGTGCCTTCATGCTCGAGGATCCCGACGGGCTCGCGATCGAGATCGTCGCCGCGCGCTGACAGCTCAGGGGAGCTTGCCGTTCAATTCGTCGTAGACGCGGCGCACCGCCGTCTCGACCTGCGTCGAATAGAGCGTCCAGTTCTTGAGATCGCCCCAGTTCCCCTGCTGCACCGCTTCACACATCGGACGCGGACCGGCGGGCGCGCCGGCCGCGGTGACGCCTCGCGCCGGCGCCGGGCACGGCACCTTCGCCTCGTGAAGGCGCTTCGATTCCGCCACGACCTGCTCGAGCGCGTGGCGATAGGCCGGCAGATCGGCCTTTAGAGTTTTCGCATCATCGACGAACCCGTGCCCCGGCACGAACCAGGTCGCATCGATCGTCTCGGCGTTCTTGAGCGTCTGGATCCACTCCGTGCCGTACGCCGAGCGCATCGCCGGGAACAGCCAGTGGAGATAGGCCTCGCTCATGAAGAGCACCTTCTCCTTCGGCAGATAGACCTCGAGATCGCCGCCGGTGTGCGCGCGGCCCAGGAACAACACCTCGACATCCTTGTCGCCGAGATGGATCACGCGGCGGTGCGGCACCGTCTCGGTCACGAACGGGGGCTTCCCCGCGTCATCGAGCACCTTCTTCGACGTCGGGTGCGCGATGAACGTGACGCCCTGCGGGAACGCCGCGTTGCCGGCGGTGTGATCGCCGTGATCCGAGCAGACGACGACGTACTTGATCGGCTGGCTCGTGGTCTTCTTGATCCAGTCGACCATCTCCTGCGTCTGCGCGACGTTCCCCTGCCCGTCGGCGACGAGCACGCCGTCGTTGCTGACGACGATGAGGCTCACCGTCGTCATCTGCCCGCCCGGATCACCGGCGCGCAGCGCCTCGTACGAATAGACGCCCGGTGCGAGCTGCTTCGTGCGCGGAAAATCGCTCGGCTTGAGCCCGCGCTTGGCGACGTCGGCCGTCTTCATCTCCTGCGCCGCGAGAGGAGACGTCATTGCCGACAGACTTGCCAGGACACCCGCGACGAGCCAAGCGAATCGACGAGACACACGCGCTCCGAGTTGAGGGACGCGCCAATGGTATCGCTCGGCTCGCGCGAGAACAACCCGACGGTTCAGGACCTCGGCGTACCGTACCCCGGATTCTGCTCGAGCCCCGGGGATGTCACGATGTCGCGAAGGGGAATCGGAAAGAGCGCCTGATACGGTCGGTCCACAAACCCCTTCACCGCCGCCGCCCGCCCCTGTCGGTTCAGATCCGGCCACCGATCCCCTTCGAACGCCAGCTCGATCCGCCGCTCCTTGTCGATCGCCGCGAGCACCGCGGTCCCGCTGTTCGCGACGCTCGTTCCAAGGACGTGCTTCGGGAGGCCCGCCCGCACGCGCACCTTGTTGTACTCGGCGACCGCGCCCGCCAGATCGCCCTGACGCGCCAGCACTTCCGCCTTGATCAATACCAGCTCGGCCAGGCGGATCACGTGCGGATGCTCGGCGCCCGTCGCCGTCGGGAACTTCGTGGGCTGCCAGAGAGTCGTCGAACCGGGACGCAGCGACACCGACCACGCCTTGCGCAGGTCACCGGCTTCATACGCCGCGACCATGTCCGGCGACGCCCCCGCCTCGTTGCGGCCGTCGTAGCGATAGTAGAACCCGATGTTGTTCCGCTCCGACGCCGTGAAGCTCACCCGGAAGATGTCCTCGCTCGTGCTCGTTCCGATCGCCGAGAAGAGGTCGGGATAGTTCACGGTGAGCGTATCGCGGCCGGCCAGAACCGCATTCGCGCTCGTCAGCGCCCCCTGAAGATCGGCCGGCGCATTCGCCGGCACCGCGCTCGCCCGATAGAACAGAACGCGCGCCCGCAACGCCCGCACCGCATTGACCGTCGCGACGCGCGTGTTCGCGGTGTTCGACACGAGCTTCGCCGCCGAATCGAGATCGGTCAGGATCTGCGCGTACACCTGCTCCACCGGGGCACGCGTGTACTTGGCGGCGTCCGTCGCCGTCGCCACCGGCACGAGCGGCGTCGGGACAGGCCCCCAGTACTTCACGAGATTGTGCAGCGTCAGCGCGCGCAGAAAGTACGCTTCGCCGAGGATCTCGCTCTTCGTCGCCGTCGGAACGTTCGTGAGCGGCGCGGTTCGGGTGATCACGGTGTTGTCACGATCGAGCTGGCGGTAGAGTCCCGACCAGAGGGTCGCGATCTCGCTGTTGTCGGCCGCCACATTGTTCGACGCGACGTCGCCAAGGAACTGCAACGTCCCCGTCCAGTTCGATTCGCCCGACGCGAGCGCGCTCAGGACCTCGAGATCGAGGCCGTAACCACCTGAACCCTGAAGCGCATCGTAAGCGCCGTTGAGCGCCGCCTGCGCCGTCGACGCATCGACGACTTCGTTCGACGCATCGATCGCGTCGTACGGCGACGTCGTCAGCACGCGATCGCAGCCGCCGAGCGTCACGAGGGCAAGAAGACCGAGCGACGCGTAGCGGCGGCGCGCCGCGGAGCGATGGGTGAGAGTATGTCTATTCGTCATTGTCGTTACCACGCGGCGGAAAGGCCGATCGAGTAGGTGCGCGCGAGCGGATACGCGTAGTAATCGACGCCCATCACGACGTTGGAGTTCGAGCCGGCGCTGTTCACGTCCGGGTTGTAGCTCGAGTAGCGGGTCCAGGTGTACAGGTTGCGCCCCGCGACGTAGAGCCGGCCGTCCTGCAGGTGCGTCGCGTGCGCGACCGATCGCGGCAGCGTGTAGCCGAGCGTCACGTCGCCGAGTCGGATGTACGATCCGTCTTCGATGAACCGGCTCGAGATCACGTTCGCCCCCGACGCGCCGCTGGCGCTCAGCCGCGGTTCGTCGGTGATGTCGCCCGGCTTCTTCCACGCCTTGAGCTCGTGCACGTTCTTGCTGTTCGTCGTGGCACCGCCGTCGTTGGTGAAGATGCGCACCATGTCGAACACTTTGTTCCCCTCGCTGAACTGGAAGAAGCCGCGAAGGTCGAACGCGCCGAGCGTGAAGCTGTTCGTGAAGCCGCCGTACGCGGCCGGCTGCGGATTGCCGACGTACGTGAGGTCGCTCGACGTCGGCTTGAGCGTCTCGCCGCCGCCCGCCTTCGCGTAGACGGCGTTCCCGGTCTGCGGATCGACGCGCAGGAACTTGTACATGTAGAACTCGCCGAGCGGCTGGCCGACCGCGGCGATCGCGACGACGCGGTTCGACTGCGTGAACGTCACCGGCTGTCCGCCGTAGAGCGCGGTGACGCGATTGCGATTCCACGTCACGTTGAAGTCGCTCGTCCAGTTGATGCCGTGCGTGTCGAGATTCACGGTGTGCAGCCCGAGGTCGACGCCGGCGTTGCGGATCGAGCCGATGTTGTCCCAGATCGAGCTGTATCCGCTCGTCGACGGGATCGGCAGCTGCACGAGCAGGTTGTCGGTGTTGCGGCGGTAATAGTCGGCGACGACGTTCACCCGTCCGCCGAGCGTCGTCAGGTCGATGCCGACGTCGCTCTCCTTCGTGCTCTCCCACTTGAGGTCGGGATTGCCGAGCTGCGAGCCCGCGAGTCCCGCCGCGCCGCTGTACGGCGCGCCGCTTGCCAGCGTCAGCCGCGCGTAGTCGCCGATGCCCTGGTTTCCCGTCACGCCGAAGCTGCCGCGCAGCTTGATCGTCCCGACGCGCTGCAGCGCGTGCGCGAACGATTCATCGGTCACCACCCACGCTGCCGACACCGCCGGGAAGTATCCGTAGCGGCTGTTCACGCCGAAGCGCGACGAGCCGTCGGCACGAAAGCTCGCGCTCACGAGATACCGGTCGCGCAGCGAGTAATTCGCGCGCGTGAAGAACGACGCGAGGTTGTTGTCCGTCGCCGTACCGTTCCACGAGCTGATCGTCGACGCGTTGCGAACGTAGGTCGTGAAGCCCGTCGGGAAGCCCTGACCGGTGATCGCGTTCAGATCGTTGTGATTGTACTCGACGCTCGAGCCGCCGGTGAACGACAGCGACTGGCTCTCCGAGCGGATCGCGTCGTAGCCGATGAACCCTTCGAGCACGTACTTCGTCGCCGTCGTGTGATCGCTGATGCCGATGCCGTTCACCGACGCCGCCGTCGTCTTGTCGACCTTCGGCGACTGCCACGCGATCTCGTCGAGGCCGAACACATCGGCGCCGGCGCGCGCGTTGACGCTCACCGAAGGCGTCACGTGATACACGGCTTGCACGTTGCCGAGCGCGCGCAGGCTCGTGTAGTTGTTGAAGCTGTACGCGACCGTCGCGAGCGGGTTCGAGTAGTTCAAGCCGTCCGCTGCTCCCGAGAAGCCGGAGCTGTTGCCGTAGAACGGATTGATCGGCTGGAGGCTCAGCGACTTCGTGACGATGCCGTCCAGGTTCTGATCGCCGGGAATCCGATGACCGTCCTCGCGCGCCAGGCCCAGCGATGTCGTCAGCGTGAGCTTCGGCGTCGCCGTGAAGTCGACGTTGAACCGCCCCGCCTGTCGCTTGTACCCCGAGCCGATGACGATCCCGTCCTGATCGAACGTCGTCGCCGACGTGTAGTACCGGAACCGGTCGGCGCCGCCGCTCGCCGCGAGCTGGAGATCGCTCACGCCCGCGCGACGAAAGATCACGTTCACCCAGTCGTAGTCGTTCGCATCGGCCACGCCGAGCGTGTAGGGCGCCGGCTTGCCGTCGTTCGTCGCCGCGTCGTTGAGCAGCGTCACGAACTCCGTCGCGTTGAGCGCGCGGATGCGCCGCTCCGGGCTCTGCGTCCCGACGTAGGTATTGAGCGTGAACTTCGTGCCGTTCAGCGAGCCGCGCTTCGTCGTGATCATCACGACGCCGTTCGAGCCGCGCGACCCGTAGATCGCCGCCGCCGCGGCGTCCTTGAGCACGTCGATCGACGCGATCTCGTCCGGATTCAGCCCCGTCACCGCGGTCATGCTCTGCCCGCTCGGCGACGTCTGGTTGTACGAGCCCGAGAGAATCGGCACGCCGTCGACGATGTAGAGCGGCTGGTTGCCCGCGTTCAGCGATGCCGGACCGCGCACGCGAATCGACACGCCCGATCCCGGCTCGCCCGAGTTCTGCATCACCTGCACCCCCGCGACCTTGCCGCGCAGCGCGTTGTCGACGCCGGCGATCGCCTGATTCGCGATCGCCGACGAATCGACCGACGCGATCGCGCTCGACACCTCATGCCGGCTCGACGTGCCGTAGCCGACCGACACCACTTCGGAGAGGACCGCCGCCGCCGAGGCGAGCGCGAAATCCGCGACGGCCGAGCCGTTCGCGCTCACCGTCACCGAGCGCTGCGCCCGCGTGTAGCCGATGCGCTGCGCCGCGACGACGTGCGTCCCGATCGGAACGTCGCGAATCACGTACTGTCCGCTCTCGTTCGTCACGGCGCCGCGCGCGCCGCCGACGAGCATGACCTGCGCGCCGGCGATTGCCGTGTGCGCCGCCGAATCCGTCACCGTTCCGCGAATCACGGCGCCCTGCTGCGCCTCGGCGACACGCGCTCCGCCGACGACCACCGCCGTCGCGAGCGCGAGCGTTGCTCGTCGTGAAGGTATTCTCACAATCCTGCGCACCTGTTGCATCGTTCCTCTGATTGATCGGCATGGGCGAGCCCGGCGCTCGAAGGCGAGTGGGGACACGCGAGTGGTGGGGAGCAAGTGGGGGGCAACAAAAAAACCCGGCCCTCTCCGCAGAGAGGGCCGGGCAGCGATCGATGAATGCTCGATCAGCTCATCGGGTCACACGAATGCGCCCGTCCCCGTCCGCCTCTCCATCGGAGAGCGACCGCGACACATACAACACATGGGGCAGGCGATGAACGTCGACATTGCGATTTTCGTGTGGTGAGTTCCGCGGCGCCGTGAGAGGCGCCGTAAGGCACAGTAAGGGAAAGATGTCGCCGGTGTCAATGGGGCCGGCACAAAGGCTGATTGTCCGCCTTGCGAACAATTAGCATTCTCTAATAATGCGCGGAAATGAAAGCGGGGCGGCGCATCAGCGCCACCCCGCTCACCTTCCCGCAACCCGCGACCCGCAACCCGCGACCCGCGAGTTTACGCCTTACGGAACCACGGAGACCGTGTTGCTGCTGGGCGCGTAGATGCCGTTGAACAGCAGCTTGAACGTGCCATGCGGCTGGCCGCGGAACGTGATCTCGGGGCCGAACATGTACAGCTTGCCCTTGCCGATGTCGGCCTGGAGCATCGTCGCACCGCCCTCGAGATAGTTCTGGCCCCACGCCCAACCCGAGCGCAGCGGCGTCGCCGAATCGAACCAGGCGAGCGGCTTCACGCCCTTCGCCTGAGCGTCCGGACGCAGACGGAACACCGGGCTGTTGTCGAAGAACACGTCCACCTTCGACGGCATGCCCGCCGTCACCGGCTGGGTGTTGTCCATCGCCACCTGCAACACCGAGCCCGGGACGTAGTACTCTTCGCCCGCGAGCGGACGATCCGGCTCACCCGGCTGGCGCACCATGAGGTGGTTCTCGATCGGCAGACCGAGCGCGAAGCCGAGCGTCGTCGCCGTGCCGACCGTCACGATCGTGCCGCCGTCGTTGAGGAACGCCTTCAGCTGCGGCAGCGTCGTCTCCGGCGTCAGCTGGCCGGTCATCTTCTCGAACTCGGCCGGGATCACCGCGTTGCCGCCGCGACCGCCGCCGCCCGCGCCGCGGCCGAAGCTGCCCGCCACGCCACGGATCTGCGCGCCGCTCGGCAGGATCAGCACGTCGAACTTCGACTTGAGGTTGCCCGCGTCGAGGTCCTTCGGGTAGACGACCGTGTACGGCACTTCGAAGTTCTCGAAGATCAGGCGCGTCCAGCCCGACGGCATCGAGCCGCCGTACTGGTCATAGAGCGCGAGGCGCTTCTGCGACTGCTGCTGCGCGTCCGCCGGACGCGCCGCCGTCATGCCCGTGAAGCTCACGCCCAGATCCGTCGCGGCCTTCTGCACCACCGCCGACTGATTGCCGGCGATGTAGAACGTGCCGGCCGGCCACGTCTTGCCGTTCACCGTCACCGGCGACTTGAGCCAGTAGATCTCGCCGCCGTTCTTGAGCACGCGATTCACGACCGTCACGGCGTCGTTGATCTCGTGCGACATGAGGAAGCCCGTCGCGCCGTTCGCGGCCACGATCGTGCCGGCCGTCGGCGTCGCCAGTTCCTTGCCGCGGATCTGCTTCGTGTTCGGCACGTCGAAGCCGTCGAGCACGCGGTCGAACTTCACGCCCATCTCGTAGGCCAGCGTCCAGCCGGCGTTGTCGTACGGACGGTTCGGCGGGCCACCCGGATAGGCGAAGTCGTTCGGGTGATCCTGCGGCTCCATCATGTCGAGCACGTGCGCGCGCGCGGCCTGGTTCATCTTGATGACGAACGAGTTCGCCGGATACTGCTTGCCCGCGACCGTGAACGGCGCCGTCGCCTGGTCGACGTACACACCGACGTGGCGGAGCGTGTTCACGAACTTCACCGCGGTCAGGAAGTCAGGCTGGTCGCTCGGGATGATGTAGCCGCGCGGATCGCGCTTCTCCTTCGCGTGCATGACGTTGTTGTACACGTTCATCTGCGTCTCGACGCTCGCCGCCGAGCCGCCGCGGCCACCGGCCGCACCCGCCGCCGCGCCACGACCACCGCGCGCCGCGCCCGCCTGCGTCGCGCCGCCGTCCAGCGCAGCCGCCACGGCGTTGATGTCCGTGTTGCTGATCGTCCAGTGATCCTTGTTGCCGTTCTCGATCGAGTGCTTCGCCATCAGGTACTTGTCGTACAGGAAGGTCTCGCGATAGCGGCTCGCGAGGTCGAAGATCGAGTAGTTCGCCGTGACCGAGTAGTCGATCGACTGGCGGAAGTGCCACACCTGCGGCGCGATCGGCGCCGGCAGGTCGCCGCGCGGCAGCTGCTGCGAGGGGAGCAGCGGGATCCGCTCCGGCGTCGGGTTGCCGATCGCCTCGGTCAGGATGCCGATGATGCCCTGGAAGTAGCCGATCGTGCGCAGACCGCCGTTCCACCACGTCGAGTAGCTCGAGCCGGAGCGCATCGTGAAGCCCGGCTTGCCCTCCTCGAGGAACCGCTGGTGCATCGCCGCGCCGACCATGTCGAGCCCCATCACGATCATGGGGTCGAAGTTGTAGTTGAACGGATCGCGGAACGGCGGCGAGAAGATCACCGTGCCGGCCGGACCGGTCTGGTGATGGTTGTACATGATCTGCGGATGCCAGTCCCAGAACATGAAGTGGTTGATGTTCTTCGTCTCGCTCAGGTTCGACATGAACGAGTCGCGATTGTCATCGTGCCCCGCGTACTTGTTGTAGAGCACCGGGACGTTCGTGTTGCGCGCGAGCGTATCCTTGTCCTTCATGTACCAGTTCGCGACGAGCTGCATGCCGTCGGGATTGGCGTGGACCGCGAGGATGATGTCGTCGCGGATGATGCGCTTCGTCTCCTCGTCGTTGCGCGACAGGAGCTGGTAGGTCGTCTCGAT
>CBHWBX010000031.1:0-16980 GCA_966111935.1 uncultured Gemmatimonadaceae bacterium | reverse complement strand
GGGGATCGGGGATCGAATCGTCACGTAGACCCTCTCGCTCGTTCTCGTCTCCCGATCCTCGATCCTGTTCCCCCGGCACGTTTCCTGACCTTTCCCTCTCAGAACCATCCAAACCCGAGGGGATCATGGGCGGAAAGCGACCTGACCAGTACAACATCGACCCGGGCGAAGCGGGGTCGACGGATTACAAGATGCGCGGCGAAGGGCGGAGCTTCAGCGAGTCGATCGAAAACGAGCAGAAGCGTGAGGAGAAGCAGACGGAGATCGAGGACCGCCGTCGGGTGATGAACTCGAACCCGACTCACGCGGCGCCGGGGATGGACGCGGCGCAGGGGCGGAAGATCGAGCGCGGCACGGACGAGGAATCGTCGCGTGAGAACTCACGTGAGAGCTCGCGGGAGAACTCGCGCGAAGCGTCGCGTGGGTCGTCGAATGATTCGTCGCGCGATCGCGTGGACGAAGCGTCGGAGGAGAGCTTCCCGGCGAGCGACCCGCCGCAGCAGCCTTAACAGAACTTTATACCACAAAGTACTTGCTATGATTGGCGCGGCGCATTAGGCTACGCCAATCATGGCACCTGTGACACCCCTTCGTCCACGGCAGCAGCGCGCCGAGCCGCCCGAGATGCAGGCCCGGGCGATGGACAACCTGCGGTTCATCCGCGGGATCATGGAAAGCGCCGCGACCTTCACCGCCCTGTCCGGGTGGGGCATGGTCGTGATCGGCATCACTGCCATCGCCGCGGCCCTCGTCGCCGCACGGCAGACCCTCGCCTGGGCGTGGGTCGCAACCTGGGTCGCCGAAGCCGGCATCGCCATCGGCATCTCCATCGCCTCGATGGCCCTCAAGTCCCACGCCGCGAACGTGCCGCTGCTCTCCGGACCGATTAGAAAACTCATATTGAGCTTCTCGCCGGCGATGATCGTCGGTGCGGTGCTCACCGCGGTCTTCGTGCAGCGCGGCCTCTTCGCCATGCTCCCCGGAGCGTGGCTGCTTCTCTACGGCGCCTCGGTCATCAGCGCCGGGACGTACTCGGTGAGCATCGTGCCCGTGATGGGCGCGGCGTTCATGCTCGCCGGTGTCGTGTCGTTCGTCGTTCCGCCGGCGTGGTCGGATGCGGTGATGATCGCCGCGTTCGGCGGACTCCACATCGCATTCGGCGTCTGGATCGCCCGGAGGCATGGTGGCTAAGGCACAGCGCGGCCGTCGAGCCGTCGACGACCAGAAGGACGTTGCCGCGCCGGCACCGGCGCCGCTGCGCACGGTGCGCGGCAAGGCGCCCGCGGAAGGACCGCTCGCGCTCGATCGTCTCATCCACGAGCGCCTGCGCCTCGGCATTCTCAGCGCGCTCGCCGTGAACGAGTCGCTCAGCTTCAACGATCTCAAGAAACTGATGGCGACGACCGACGGCAATCTGAGCGTGCACGCCCGCAAGCTCGAGGAAGCGGAGTACATCGCCTGCACGAAATCGTTCGAAGGACGCGTTCCGAAGACCGAATACCGCATCACCGCGGCCGGTCGTCGCGCGCTCGAACGATATCTCGATCACATGGAAGCGCTCATCAGATCGACGCGCGAGCGCTAATCTTTTCCGTCGCCCCCACATGAAGCGAACGAATGCGCCGGCCGGTCCGCCGCCGGCGAGCTACGCCGGGATTCACGTCGGCATCATCATGGACGGCAATGGCCGCTGGGCGAACGCCCGCGGCATGCCGCGCACGGCCGGCCATCGCGCCGGTGTCCGCACCGCGCGCAAGATCGTCGAGGCGGCGACGCGCGCGTCCGTCGGCACGCTCACGCTCTACGCTTTCTCGTCGGACAACTGGAGCCGTCCCACGCCCGAAGTCGGCGCGCTGATGCGTCTCCTCCGCCGGTCGCTCCAGATCGAGTCGAAGCGCTGCCTCGAGAACGGCGTGCGCCTGTCGATCATCGGACGTCGCGACCGCCTGCCGGCCTCGCTTGTCGTCGCGATCCAGGAAGCGGAAGCGGTCACGGCCCACGGCCGCAACCTTCACCTTCGCGTCGCCATCGACTACTCGGCGCGCGAATCGATCATGCAGGCGGCGACGCTCGCCAACGGCGCGCCGCTCGACCGCGCGGCGTTCTCGGCGCTGCTCGCCCGCGTGAACCACGATCCGTTCCCGATCCGCGACGTCGATCTCCTCGTGCGCACCGGCGGTGAGCAGCGGCTGAGCGACTTCCTGCTCTGGGAGTGCGCGTACGCCGAGTTCTACTTCACGCGCGGCATGTGGCCGGAGTTCAGCGAGTCCGAGTTCCTCCAGGCGCTCGCCGAGTTCCAGGGGAGAGAGCGGCGCTTCGGGGGAGTCGTCTCGGCGGCCAGCTGAGGCCCGTCTCCGGACGCCTCCCTGTCGCGCGGCGCTCCATGTCGACAGACTGCAAACACGCGAAGCAAAGCACGAAACCCGCGAAAACAACGAATTGTTTTTCGCGGGTTTCGTTTTGTTGTTCGCGTGTTTGCTGTTCTTACGACGCGGAGCTTTCCGTACCGAGGACGCGTCCTACGGCGCCGAGACCTTGATCAGCCGCACCGACCCCGATCCGCTCTCCACGCGAATCCGCGCGTTTCCGTTTCCGATACGCCCGCGCAGGTGGTTCCGCGACAGACGATTCATCGTCACGGGGAAGTCGGTATCGATCGCGCCGCTGCCCGTCTCGAGATCGAGCTCGCCGCTCTGCGTCGCCGGCAGGCGGATCGTCACGCCACCCGATCCGGCTTCGGCGTGCAGATCCTCGACCGTTGCGAGGAAGCCGAGCTCGATCCCGCCGCTGCCTGCGTCGACCGTCACCCGCGGCGCCTTCACCCGGTCGAGACGCATGCCGCCCGAGCCGACGTCCATCTTCAGCGTGCGGACGTCGACGTCGCCGCCGCGAATCGAGCCGGAGCCCGTGTCCATCAACAGACTTTCGCCGCGCACGCCATTCACCGTGACGCCGCCCGAGCCCGTGTCGAGCACGACCTCGCCCTGCGCGTCCGTGACTTCGACGCTCCCCGATCCCGTGTCGAGCGACAGGTGTCCGCGCGTGTGCTCCGACGTCACCCGCGCCGCCGCGACGCTCACCTGAAGGTCGCCGTCGACGTTCGAGACGACCGCGTCGCCGACGCCCCAGTGCACCACGAGGCGCTGGCCCTTGGGTACGCTCACCGTGAGATCGGCGTAGGCGTCGAGCCCGTCGCCGCTGCTCGAGATCTCGACGCGGTCGCGGCTCCCCCAGTCCGAATCGCTGCTGCCGAACGTGCCGTCGGAATTGACGCGGAGCTGCGTCCGGCCGCGCCATGAGAGATCTCTATAAGAGATCCGGTCCGACGGATAGATCACCCGCAGCGTGTTGAATCCGCGGATGTCCCCCGTGACGATCTTGAGCTGGCCGGCGTCGCGGCCGCCGCGCGCGACGTCGACGGTGACCTGCGAGCCGGAGCCGCCCTGGACGCGGAGCTTTCCGGCGAGGTTGTAAATCGAGATGCGGTCCCCGGACAGCGCGCGACGCTCGGTCTGCGCATGCAGGGCAGGGACGGCGACGGCAGCGATGAGGATTCCGCGGCGAATTGAGCGCATGTGTGCAAACGGGTGGGAGTTGCACGATCAGACACCCGCCCGCCCCGATTGGTTGAAACGGCCGCCCGCTGGTGCCGCCCGCACCACACGCTCAGTTTACGGGGATGATCCTCTGGCTCAAACGCATCGGCTACACCATCGGCGCCATCGTCGCCGTGCTGTTGATCATCATCAGCTTCGTCTACGGGTAAGACGATCCCAGGATCCTGATTGATCTCAGGATCGTTCTTCAGTGGATGTGATCGATCGCCCACGTCCAATACACCGCGTCCTCCGGCGACATGTTGCCGCGCGGCGCCAGACGGGCGTCTTCGTACCCGTAGCGGCCGATGTCGAGCAGGTACTGCCCGCGTGAGGTCAGCGTGCCGCGGCAGATCTTCTCCTCGCTCGGTGGCGCGGCGAACTCGGTCTGCAGGCGCGCCATCAGCTCGTTCATCACGCGCTCTGGAATCCGATGCCGCTCCGACGGGTAGATGAAGCCGAACAGCACCAGATACGACAGCAGAAGCTGCCAGTAGGGATCGAACCGGAGCATCACCCGGTCCCAGTCGAGTGTCTCGGCGCACGACCGCAGGATGTGCGCGACGTCGGCGCCGTCATAGCGCTCCCGCTCCATCACGAACGCCTTCTGCCAGAGCAGCTCCTCGACGGGCGCGATCTTCACCGGCATGCCGAGCACGTCGGCTTCGAGCGCGTTGGCGAACCAGAGATCGTCGACTCGGCAGACGCCGTTGCCAGAGCTGAATACCAGATCGACCGTGTCGTTCCCCTGCTTCGCCTTGGCCAGCCAGTGCGGGAAGGTCACTTCGGTGTGATACCCGGCCTCCCGCAACGCGTCGAGCGCCGCGTCGAGGTCGTCGTGCTTCACGAACAGGTCGAAGTCCTTCGTCTCGCGCACGATCCCGGTGTAGTTGAGCAGCGCGTGCGAGCCGCCGACGAGAAAGGGCACGCGCGCGTCGCTGAGCACGTGCAGTGTTCGCCGGTAGAACGCGTTCGTGCCCTTCCCAGGATCATCGAAAGTCGATTGGTAGGCCATATGGCGGCCTCAAATGCAAAACCGTGGCCCAAAAACTTCAGTATGAGTCCGCATGCCAATGCCCATCTCCGGCGACCTCGTCCGCCTCGCCGCACTGAGTGATATTCACTACGCCAAGGCTTCGCAGGGGAGCATGGCGCCGCTCTTCGCCGAGATCGCCGACTCCGCCGACGTCTTAGTGCTCTGCGGAGATTTGACCGACTACGGTCTCGCCGAGGAGGCGCGGATCCTCGCCAAGGATCTCGCGCAAGTAAAGATCCCGATCGTCGCCGTTCTCGGAAATCACGACTTCGAGGCCGATCAGCAGGACGAGATCGCGCAGATCCTGACCGACGTCGGCGTGCACATGCTCGACGGCGACACCTGGGAGTTCCGCGGTGTCGGCTTCGCCGGCGTTCGCGGCTTCTGCGGCGGGTTCGGGCGCGGCGCGCTTGGGCCGTGGGGTGAGAAGATCATCAAGGCATTCGTCCACGAGGCGGTGGAGGAAGCCCTCAAGCTCGAGGCGGCGCTGGCGCGGATTCAGACGCCGCATCGCATCGTCCTCATGCACTACGCGCCGATTCGTGATACGGTCGAGGGCGAGCCGCTCGAGATCTTCCCGTTCCTCGGCTCGAGCCGGCTCGAGGATCCGCTGTCGCGCTTCGATGTCACGGCCGTCTTCCACGGTCACGCGCACAAGGGCGCGCCGGAAGGGAAGACCCAGACGGGCATCCCGGTGTACAACGTCGCGCACGCGGTGCTGAAGACGAACTATCCGGATCGCCCGGCGTTCCGGATGTTCGAGGTTCATACGGGTCCGTCGGCCGAGCCGGGTGTGACGCCGATCGGCGATCGTCGCCACTACGGCCGCCGGGCCACGGATCGGGCCGAGATCTAGAGTGCATGCGCGGAGCGCACGCGTGCCTCACGCGTGCGCTCACGCTGCGCTTACACGCTCGTCCCGATCAATGCCTTCGTGAGATCGTCGAACAGCGCGCCGAACGAAACACTCGCCGGCTCGTAGTCGATCTCGATGCGGACCTCCGTCGCTCCGTCCGCCATCTCGCGCATGTTCACCGAGCCCGCATGCCGGGCCTCCGAGCCATCGGTCGTCTTCCAGGCCACCACCTGATCGACCGTCTCGTTCACGATCTCGTACGAGGGCAGGTGCTTCACCCACTCGTGCGCGATCGCAAACACGTCCGCCGCCGAACGCTGAACCGTGAGAATGTGCTTCGCCTTCACCGCGCGGCGCGCGTTCACCGTGGCCGCGGCGCTCACCACCTCGCCCGGGGCGCGCTGCGGAATCTTCGACTGACCTTCGGCGCTGTTGTGCTCCATGCAATCCCTCCGCTGTTGCTGCCGAGCGGAGCAAGACGCGTGCGAGTCAGCGCTGCGCGAACGCCTCGAGCCTGGCGAGGCCCTCGGCCATGTCGCGCCGGCCGTACCCGAGACGGAAGTGATTCCCGCTGTAGCCGAACTGCGACGCCGGCAGGATCAATACGCCCTCGCGCTCGACGAGCGACGCCGCGAGCTCGTCCACGTTTCCACCGAGATACTCGGGGAAGCACACGGTCCCGGCGCGCGGACGCACCCACGCGAAGCGCTCGCGGTTTCGATCGAAGAACCGATCGAGCAGCGCGAGGTTCGCGTCGACGATCTCGCGCGTGCGTCCGACTATGCGATCGCGCGCGCGCAGACCGATCAGCGAGAGAATCTCGCTCGGCGCGGCGTTGCAGATCGTCGTGTAGTCCTTGAGCGCCGCCAGCCGCGCGCGCAGCGCACGGTCGCGTGTCGCGATCCAGCCGACGCGCACGCCGGCCATGCCGAACGCCTTCGACATCACGCCCAGGCTCAATGCACGCTCGGAGCACTCGGCGGCCGGCGGCAGCGCCGGCGACGAATGCTCGACGAAGCGATAGACCTCGTCGGAGAAGAGATGCGCGCCGTGCAGCTCGGCGATCGAGATCAGTCGCGCGAGCTCGTCGCCGCCGATCTGCGCGCCCGTCGGGCTGTGCGGAAAGTTGATGACGATGACGCGCGTGTTCGGGCGCATCGACGCCGCGACCGCGTCGACGTCGAGCGACCAGTCGCGGCGATTGAGTGGAACGAACGTGACCTGCGCGCCGACCGACTTGGCGACTTCGTGCAGCGATTGATACGCCGGCCAGACGACGACCGCGTGATCGCCCGGCTGAAGCAGCGCGTGCATCCCCAGGAACACGCCCTCCTCGGCGCCGGCGAACGTGATCACGTCGTCGGCGTCGAGGCCGCGGTACAGTCGCGCGATCTCTTCACGAAGCGCCGGCAGGCCGAGCGACTCGGTGTAGCCGAGTCCGAGCGCATCCCACCGGCGCCGTGCGTCGGCGTCCGCGAGCGCGAGCGTCTCGGCCATCGAGATCGGCTCGGCGTCCGACGCGCACAGCACGTGCTTGACCGCGAACTCCCAGCGTGCGAAGTACCGCTCGAGCGTGAAGTCCGCGATCTGCATCGTTTAACGCTGGGTGATCACGCCGCAGGCGATGCGGCCGCCCGAGTTGCCCGCGGGATCGGTCGTGTAGTCGTCGCGCGACGCATGGATCACCACCGACGCGCCGTCCGAATCGAGCAGCGCGTTCGTGCCCTTGAGCGTCACACCCGGAAGGAGCATCTCGAAGCGCGACGTGCCCGACGCCGGCAGGTCGAGGTTCGGCAGATCGCCGAGGTGCGGACCGCTCGCGTTGCGATAGCCGTGCTGGCGGCCGACCGGATTGAAGTGGCCACCCGCCGTCGTGAACGGCGCTTCACACTTGCCGACCGCGTGAACGTGGATGCCATGCGCACCGAGTCCGAGATCGTTCACCGAGCCCGTGATCAGCACGCCTGAATAAGTGTCGATCAGCGTGAGCGAGCCGACCTGCTTTCCCGACGCGTCGCGAATCGTCGCGACGGCGGTCGTCGGCGCGACCATCGGCGGATTCGGCAACGTCGATGCCGGCGCGGTCGGCGACGGCGACGGCGACTTCACGACGGTCGTGGGCTTGCAGGCGGCGACGAGCGTGCAGAGCGACAGCGCGACGCTCGAATGGCGAATGCTGATCATGACTCAGTCCTTGGTGGTGAGTTCGGCCGCCGCCGCCGTGACGCGATCGAGCGCCTCGGCCGGGGTGGCACCGGTGGCTGACAAATGACCCATCTTCCGACCCGCGCGTGCGCCGCGCTTGCCGTACAGGTGCAGACGGACTCCATTGTGCGCGAGCGCCGCCTCGAACCGCGGTGATCCACGTTCCCAAAGCTCGCCGAACAGATTGTAGATCGCGCCGGGACGGAGCGCCGTCGGATCGCCGAGCGGCAGATCGCACACCGCACGCACGAGCTGCTCGAACTGGCTCGTCGCGCACGCGACTTCCGTCTCGTGAAACGAGTTGTGCGGACGCGGGGCGAGCTCGTTCACGAGCAGCGTTCCGTCTTTGAGCAGGAACATCTCGACGGCGAGGATGCCTTCGAGCTGGAACGCCGACGCGATGCCGCGCGCGATCTCCTCGGCGTGCATCAGCACTCCCGGCGGGAGCGGCGCCGGAAGCACGGACCAGGACAGCATCTGCTTCTCGTGATAGTTCAGCGCCGGCGGGAAGACGCGCACTTCGCCGCTTGGGCGACGCGCGACCATCACCGACAGCTCGACGTCGAGCTCGAGCGACTGTTCGGCGACCGAGCGCAGTCCACCGAGCGACGCCCACGCCGTAGAAACTTCCGATGCGCTGGCGACGCGCGCCTGGCTGCGGCCGTCGTAGCCGCCGCGGCAGGCCTTCACGAACAGCGCGCCGAGATCGCGCTCGGCCGACGCCAGCTCATCGGCCGACGTGACCTCGCGATACTCACCGATCGGAAAACCGTTGTCGGTGAGCCACCGCTTCTGCAGTCCGCGATCCTGGATCACGCGAATGATCGACGGGCTCGGTCGCACCGGCGCGTGCTGCTGTGCGGCGGCGAGTGCATCGGCGCCGATCTGCTCGATCTCGAGCGTGATCACCTGACAGTTGCGCGCCAGATCGGCCGCGGCGTCGGCGTCATCGAACTTCGCCGCGACCACGCGGTCGGCGACGCCCGCCGCCGAGCAGTTGGGATCGGGGTCGAGCACATGGACGTTGTAGCCGAGCGTGCGCGCGGCCATCGCCGTCATGCGGCCGAGCTGCCCGCCGCCGAGAATGCCGATCGTCGAGCCGGGAGGAATCATAGCCATCAGCGCTGCGGAATCTCCGTATTCGCGAGTACGTCGTCGGTGCGGCGCTGCCGCCAGCTGCGCAGACGCTCGCGCAGCTCGGGACGGCTGTTCGAGACGATCGACGTCGCGAGCAGCGCCGCATTGATCGCGCCCGGCTCGCCGATCGCCAGCGTTCCGACAGGGACGCCCTTCGGCATCTGCACGATCGAGAGAAGGGAATCGAGCCCGTTGAGCATCGTCGCGGGCACCGGCACACCGAGCACGGGAAGCGTCGTCTTTGCCGCGACCATGCCGGGCAAATGGGCCGCGCCGCCGGCGGCGGCCACGATCACCTCGAGCCCGCGCGCTTCGGCACCTTCAGCATACTCGAACATCCAGTCGGGCGTGCGATGCGCCGAGACGACGCGCGCCTCGTGGGGCACGCCCAGCTCGGCGAGCAGGTCGATCGCCGGTTGCAGGTACTTGAGGTCCGAGCTGCTGCCCATGATCACGCCCACGATGGGGCGTGAACCGCTCGATGCCGGAGTGTCGTTAGCCATGCGCTCGTCGTGGTGGTGGCGCGGGAAATATACAATCCAGCAGGGATGAGGTTGCCAACCGGCCCCCCGTGGCACATGATGGCGTGCCGGCCAAACCCGGCCGGCCTCGAACCATCATCTCCGAGGTGTGGATGAGACCCTGTTTCGTCAGACTCGCAGGCCGCAGTTGCGTTGTTTCGCGCCGACCGTTCGTACGTGCACTGCCGTTGCTCGTCGGCGCCTTCACTGCGGCGCGTGGCCAGCTGGTCACGCCCAAGACCATTCCGATTCACCAGGACGAGATGTACGCGATCGTTCCGCAAGCTCGCGCGGGAATGGCCGAGCTTTCGATCGCGCTCGACGACTCGCTCGCCGATCCGTTCATCAACCCGGGACGGCTGATGTTCGGCCGGCCGACGATGAGCTTCGTGGCGCCGTACAGCCACAACGTGACCGGCGGCCATGGCGGCGGACGCACGCTGCCGCTGGGCGCGATGGGGTCGAGCGGCCCGTGGGCCGGCGCGTTCGTCGCCGCGGTGCAGGACCTCGATCACAAGACCTCCAGCAACGCGCTCAACGCCGGATGGCTGAACCGCTACATCATCGGCAGCGTCGCGCGGCGGGTGCGTGACGATCTGACCGTGGGCCTTTCAGCCTCGTACGCGCGACTCAATGCGATCGACGGCGCGGATCTCCTCTACGACGGGAGCAACGCGATCACCGAGATCGGCGACGTGAGCGACGTGCGGCTCGGCGTCACGAAACGCTGGGGCGAGTCGCGCCTCGACGTCGTCGCGCTGAATGCGCAGACGAACATCACGCACGCGGTGAGCTACGACTGGTACGCGTACAACGGCGGCTCCGGAGGCGAGGAGTACCACTCGGAGGTCGATCACAATCTCGACCGCACGCGCGCGTGGGGCCTGCACACGCAGTTCAGCCAGCCGATCGGCGACGGATGGCGGCTCGGTTGGATCGCGACGGCGAATCGTCTGAGCCACCCGAAGATTCCCGATTACGAGGTGAAGAACATTCCCTTCGTCTGGCACGATCCGGGAACGACCTACGGGTTCAACTTCGGCTTCGGCCTTGCGCGCGCGCTCGAGCACAGCTCCTATGGCTTCGAGTTCGTCCAGGAGCCGATGACGAGCCACACCTGGGGGCTCGACGCGAACGGGGAGCATACCTTCGACAACCGATTCCGATTTTCGAACTGGAAGCTGCGCGGGGGCGTCGGCTTCGACATTCCCGCCAGCCGCGACGGCGCATGGTCGTACGGCTTCCAGCTCGGCACCGAGATCTACTCGATCCGATACGCGCTCGATCAGGAGAACCACATCGCGAACACCTTCCGCAGCGCGACGGAAGCGTGGAACGAGTGGACGCCAACGTTCGGCTTCCGCGTGCGGGCGCACGGCGCGAACATCCAGTACAACTGGCGGCTGACCTGCTCGCGCGACTGCGTCCCGATGCCGATGGGCGATAAGGTCACGGTGCCTGCAGCATCGATCGGCTCGACCGTCATCGCCGCGCCGACGCGCGCGGTGAACGTCGATGCGGGAACCTCAGGGTTCCATCAGGTGCTTGTGTCGGTGCAAATCCCTTAAGGGGTCATCCTGAGCGTAGCGACGGACCCCTTGGCCTCGAGGAGATGTCCTCCTCGGCGCATAGCGGTCCTTCGCTGCGCTCAGGATGACGGCTGCTGCTGTCGCTTGTCCACCACCACCGCGCCGCCCTTCATCACCCATCGCACCTTGTCGATGACGACCCCGATGTCGGTGAGCGGATCGCCTTCCACCGCGACGATGTCCGCGTAGTACCCCGGCGCGATCCGGCCGAGCTTGCGCTCCATGCCGAGCAGCGCCGCGCCGTTGACCGTCGCCGTCTGAAGCGCCTGCGCCGGGGTCATCCCCGCCTGCACGTACCAGCGCAGCTCGCGCGTATTCTGTCCGAACATGTGGAACACCGCGTCCGATCCCATGCCGAGCTTCACTCCCGCCTTGAATGCGCGACGCGCCGTCTCGAGGTTGCGCAGACGGAACGAGTCGAGCGCCGCGACCTGCTGCGGTGTGTATCGGAAATCCTTCGCGTACTCGGCGTAGTACCGATTGTGGTCGATCGTCGGCACGTAGATCGTGCCGCGCTTCACCATCTCGGCCAGCGTCGCGTCGTCGAGGTCGATCGAGTGCTCGAGCGTCGTCGTGCCCGCGAGCACCGCGTCGCGTCCGCCCTGCGGCCCATACGAGTGAATGGCGATGCGCTTGCCGTAGCGCCGCGCCGCGTCGACCGCGGCCTTCATCTCATCGAACGAGAACGTCTCGTTGCCGGTGACGTCGGCGCCGCTGCCGGTCGATCCGTACATCTTGATGTAGTCGGCGCCGGCATCGACCTGCTGCTTTACCGCCGCGGGGATCTGCGAGATGTCGAAGATGCGGCCGCGCTGGGTATGCGCCGTGTCGGTGCCGGGACGATACGGCGGACGCGCGCGCTGCAGCCCCGATCCGGCGACGAACATTCGCGGGCCGGGCCACACGCCCTTGTTCACCGAGTCGCGCAGCGCGATGTCGGCGTAGTTCGACGCGCCCAGATCGCGGATCGTCGTCACGCCCGCCTCGAGCGTGTGCATCGCGTTCAACCGCTGGAGCTGGAGCGTGAGCTCCGGCGCGCGCGCCGGCTGCCGCCACGGATCGTTGCCCGTGACCGGATCGTAAGCGTATGTGATGTGCGTGTGCGCATCGATCATCCCTGGAACGGCCGTGAAGCGCCGCAGATCGACGACGCGCACACCGCCCGGGATCGCCGCGTTCGCGCCGAGCACGCGCACGACGGTGTCGCCGCTGACGAGAACCGTGGCACCGCGCGTCACCGTGCCGTTGCCGTCGATGACCGCGCCGAAGCGCAGCGCGGTGGTCTGAGCGCCCGCGACGGTGGCGAGCAGCGAGAGCAGGGCCGCGCGCGCGGCAAGCGGGATCGATCGCATGGCGCTAAGTTGGCGACCCGTGAAGCGCTTCGCCATTGTCCTCGCCCTCGCCGCCTGCACCCGTCAGGCGCCCTCGCCCGCGCGTGCTCCGGACCGCTGGCGCGCGCGCGTCGAGACGACGAAGGGCCCGTTCGTGCTCGAGATCGATCGTGCCTGGGCGCCGCGCGGGGCCGATCGCTTCTACGAGCTCGTGCGCGCGCACTACTTCGACGACTCGCGCTTCACCCGCGTCGTCCCGAACTTCATCGTGCAGTTCGGCATCGCCGGCGACTCGGCAACGAACGCCCGCTGGTCCACCGCGACCTTCCCCGACGATCCCGTCACCCACAGCAACACACTCGGCACGATCGCCTTCGCGATGCGCGGCCCCAACGATCGCACGACCCAGCTCTTCATCAGCGTCGTCGACAACTCCCGTCTCGACGCCCAGGGATTTTCACCGATCGGCCGCGTCGTCTCCGGCATGGACGTCGTCACGTCGATCTATTCCGGCTACGGCGAAAGCTCCGGCGGCGGCGTGAGGGCAGGGAAGCAGGGTCCGCTCATCAACGGCGGCAATGCGTACGTCGATAGGGAGTTTCCCAGGCTGGATCGTTTGATCCGGGTTGAGATCGAGCCGTGATGAACGGATCGGGTCGCGGGTCGCGGGTCGCGGGTTGCGGGTCGGTGTGCGACGCCTGAGGCGTCGCTTTGATGAAACAGCGTTTGGCGGTCCGTCATGGCGGACAGTCATCCTGAGCGCAGCGAAGGACCGTGGTGGTTCGGAGAGCTCCTCCTCGGCGCTCAGTGGTCCTTCGCCTTCGGCTCAGGATGACGTGGCGGGTTCAATCGACCCGCCGCCGCCGGCGCGGCGTTCCTTCCCGCAACCCGCCGAGCCGTCAACGAACCTCGACCGACCCCACCAACGAGCTCCACGGATGCCACGTCGGGCCCCCCGACCACGCGCGCGTCTCGCTCACGACCCGATACGTCGCCTCGAAGATTCCGTAGCGCAGCGTGACGCCCGCCTCGCCGCCGCCGATGAATGGCTCGTGGCCGACGCGCGGGCTCGACGTGAACGAGTTGCCGTCGAGGAAGATGTCGCGAATGACGGCGCGCCCGTACGCGCCGGCGAGCAGCGACAGCTCCCCGTGCGCCGTCGTCGGGAGCCACGGGTGCGACAGGCCCCAGCCGCCGCGCAGGCGTAGCCCCGCTTCGGTATTCGTGCGAATGTTGCCGGCCGACATGCTCACCCGCGGAACGAGATCGACGCCGATCGCGTCGTCGACCAGGGCGGCGCGACGTTGATGGCTGATCGTGACGATCGCTCCCGGCTCGAAGCCGATCTTGCGGCTCCAATCGGTCGGACGATTGAACTCGGGCGCCGCCTGGTGAGCGATGCGCTGTGTGAATCGCGCGAGCGATGGATCACCGGTGACGCCGGCAGTGATCGAGAGCTCCGTGGCCTGGTTCACATCGAGCATCGACGCGCCCTGCTCGAGATACAGCCAGCCGCCGTTCGGCCGCGAGTTCGGCGCCGCGCGATCGCTGCCGACGCTCACCGATGGCGTGTAGATGTCCTGCCCGATCTCGAGCCGCCCCGTGCGACAGGACGTCGGCCCGGCGACGCATGCGGTGCGCGCACTCAGCGCCGACCGCGCCCAGCGCGGCGCGTCGCCGCCGCTCCACGTGATGTGGACGCCGCTCGTGTATTCCTCGTCCGGACGGTTCCACGGCTGCATCCAGAAATCGAATGCGTCGTTGTCGATGCGCAGCGTCAGCCGATGC
Source organism: uncultured Gemmatimonadaceae bacterium (assembly GCA_966111935.1). Classification (GTDB taxonomy): domain Bacteria; phylum Gemmatimonadota; class Gemmatimonadetes; order Gemmatimonadales; family Gemmatimonadaceae; genus JAQBQB01. The sequence continues at coordinate 2,921 of CBHWBX010000031.1, read as the reverse complement.
GCGGGCGACTTTGCAGACGAGGTCGAAGGAGAGGCGGGCGCCTGCGAAATGGCCGCCCCGATCGGAGCGGCCATCGACAGTGCCAGTACAGTGAGTGTTCGACGGATCACTGATACTGGATGTACAACGGACGCGGCAGCAGCCGCAAGACCTCCGCGGGCGTGAGCAGGACGTCGCCCTTTCTCACGTCGTTGTGGTAGAACAGCTTGAATCCCGTGTACTGGACCGGATGCGACACGATGTAGTCGCGATACGAGTCGAACTTGAGCCAGGGCGGACCCCAGCCGTCCATGTCCATCACCACCTGCACGTTCGCCGTCGGCTTGATGCTCTCGGCGTCCGGCACCATGTCGGCGCGGAAGCGGTGCACGACGAGGATCTTCGGCGGCAGCTTCTTGTCGCGAACCAGCTTGTCGAGCGTCTGGATCACGTAGTTCACGTCGCTCGCCATCATCTGGCCGACCTTCGAGCTCGGACGGAGTCCTTCACGCTTGTAGTGCATGTAGAACTCCGGATCGATGCCCAGGTGCACGTCCGGACGCTCGAGATACTTCAGAAGCAGCGGGAGCTCCGCCTGGAGCGTGCTGTGCCCCGCCTGAATGTCGAGGATCAGCAGACCCTTGCGGCTCTGCGCCCACTTATACGTCTGCTCGATCGTCTGCGCGTTCTCGCGGCGACGCCAGCCGCCGTCGGGCCCCGCATCACCCTGCGCGACCACCGCCACGAGGTGAATCGCCGGAACCACCGGCGTCGACGGATCCGCCGCCTTCCACTGCGCGATCGTCTTGTCGAGCATCCCGAGCATCTCCTGCTCCGGATACTCGCCGATCACGCCCATCTTCTTCGAGTGCGGGTTGCCGTAGTAGGCGACGACGCGGCTGTTCGGCAGGATCGCGCCGGCGTTGGCCGAGATCGTCGGCCAGGTCGCCGCCGCCTTCGCGCCTTTCTTGATCGCCGAGATGTACTGCGAGAGATCGAACTTCGAGCGGCCGGGATTCAGCTTGATGTCCAGCGTATCCTTGGCCGATCCGGAGAACATGCGCGACTTCGCCGTCGAGTCGGACGCCGGGGCCGTCTCGCCGGGCGTACCGCCCGGTGCCTTGCTCGCAACCTCGCCCGCCGACGCCTGCGTTTTCTGCGTCGAATCCTTCGTCAGCGCTTCAGCATTCGGCTTGCCGCTGCAGGCCGAGATGCCCGTCGCCGAGGCGAGCGCGAGAAGGGACATCGACGTACGGTACAGCTTGGACATTATCTGTCTCAGAGATGCTTGAGGTGAGTGATGGTACACCGCCGCAAATGAAAAGCAGCGGCCGTGCCACGGAGCGCGCACGGGCTCGCTGCGGAGCGCACGGTAGCACTAAAATAGCGCGACCTCGACCGGCAATGCGCGCCCTTCGCGGCGCTCAGGCCTCGAGCTTGAGGTCCGGATTCTCCGGCGCGGCGCTGGGGCGGCTCGTCCGGTCACCGAGCAGCCGCGCGAACGCGCCGAGCGTGTAGGCGCGCTCGTTGTCGATCGCCCGGCGATGCGATGCCGGGTCGTACGACCCCGTCACCAGCCACGTCGGATCGACACCGTACTCGCGAATCACCGCATCCACGACCTCGATCGTCGGATGCGGATCGACGTCATCCGTGGAGATGCGCAACGAGACCTCGCTGACGGAAAGCCGGCGGGCCGTCTGCTCGATGACACCCTTGTCCTGACCGCCCACCAGTCCGCGAATCCGGGCGGCGATACCCAAACGATCGATCTGTCCCTTCATGACCTCAATCGTACCTGACTTGCTGATGGATCCCAATGGATGCAATCCTCGTTCCGGCCCCGGCGTACGGACCGCGCGGATAGATCGGCCTGAGCTTTGCCGTGGGTTCCCCTGCAAATGGCACATCGAGAGTTCAAGGATTCATACGGACGAGCCTGGAACGTTTGGTCGGTGATTCCCGAGCGGGCCGAGCGCCGCCGGAACGCCAACGGCGAGCCGCTCACGCGTGACCGACGCCGGGTCAGGAACGAGAACGAGTACCGCGTTCCCCTGGGCGACAAGTGGATTCATGGCTGGCTCGCCTTCGAGACCCAGGGCGAGAAGCGCCGGCTTGCCCCGATCCCCGAGGCGTGGGACCAGCTGGACGAAGACGCCCTGCGCGAGATGTGCGACCGCGCGACGCCGATCCGTCCGTCGCGGCGGCTCGCCGACTAGCGAGCCGGGAAAACGAAAACGCCGCCACGCAATTGCGCGGCGGCGTTTCCAGTTGAGCTCCCCGAGTAGGACTCGAACCTACGACCACTCGATTAACAGTCGAGCGCTCTACCAACTGAGCTATCGGGGATCAGACTCGAATTATTAACGAGGTTTTTCCTCGAAGTCAACGGCGCCGCTCAGTCTCCCAACCGCAATGCCGCCAGCGAGTTAAACCGCCTGCGACACCCGGGTTGCCTTCGTCCGCCTCGGCCGCTGGGCCTCGAATTCGGGGAACCCGGGCAGGACCGACCTCAGCCACATCCCGGTGTGCGAGCCTTCGACCCGAGCGACCTCCTCCGGTCTGCCGCTCGCCACGACCTCGCCGCCGCGGTCGCCGGCTTCGGGACCAAGATCGATCACCCAGTCGGCGAGCTTGATGACGTCCATGTTGTGCTCGATCAGCACCAGCGTATGCCCGGCATCGACGAGACGGTCGAACACCTGGGCGAGCTTGCGGATGTCGTCGAGGTGCAGTCCCGTCGTCGGCTCGTCCATGATGTAGATCTTCTTGCCCGTCTTCTTGGCGCCGAACACGAGCTCGCGCGCGACCTTGAGCCGCTGCGCCTCGCCGCCGGAGAGCGTCGTCGCCGCCTGCCCGAGCCGCAGGTAGCCAAGGCCGACCTGCTGGAGCTGCCAGAGCGCCTGGCCGAGCTTCTCCTCGCGCGGGAAGAAGCGGATCGC
>CBHWBX010000030.1:0-17452 GCA_966111935.1 uncultured Gemmatimonadaceae bacterium | reverse complement strand
GGCCGGGGGTGGGTGCGGGGGGGGGGGGCGCGGGGGCAGTGTGGGGGGTCTTCTCCCGGGCGGATGCTCCCCCCCGCGGCCGCCACCGCCGAGAGTGCCAGTGCCCGCGCCATGCGCGGAAATCTACGACCGCTTCGCCTCGTCGACCAATCGCGCGAGAATGTTCAGCGCATCGATTGGCGCGATCGTGTTGACGTCGAGCGACGCCAATCGCTCGACCACCGGATGCGGCGCGCCGAACAACCCGAGCTGGTCGGCGGCGCTCGCTTTCGGCGCCGCGGCCGGCGGACCGCCGGCCATCGCTTCGCGTCCGTCGCGGGCGCGCTCGCCCTCGAGCAGCGCCAGGATCGTCCGCGCGCGATCGATCACCGCCCCCGGAAGCCCCGCGAGCCGGCCGACCTCGATGCCGTACGACCGGTCCGCTCCGCCCGGCTGGAGCCGGTGCAAAAACAGGATCTGGTCGCCGGCCTCGCGCACCGCGACGTTATAGTTACGAAGTGCTACTAATTCGTCGGCGAGCTGCGTCAGCTCGTGGTAGTGCGTCGCGAACACGGTCTTGCACCCGACTTGCTCGTGCAGGTGCTCGGTCACCGCCCACGCGATCGACACGCCGTCGTACGTCGCCGTGCCGCGCCCGATCTCGTCGAGCAGCACGAGGCTGCGCGCCGACGCCGTGTGCAGGATCGCGCTAGTCTCGCTCATCTCGACCATGAACGTCGACTGGCCGCGCACGAGATTGTCGCTCGCGCCGACGCGGGTGAAGATCCGGTCGACGACACCCACCGCCGCCGCGCTGGCCGGCACGAAGCTCCCGATCTGCGCCATCAGCGCGATCAAGCCGATCTGCCGGAGCACGGTCGACTTACCGGCCATGTTCGGACCGGTGAGGATGATCATCCGCGCGTCGTTCACCAGATCGAGATCGTTCGGAATGAACTTGTCGCGCGGCATCATCCGCTCGACCACCGGATGACGGCCCGCCTGGATCTTCAGCTCGAACCCGTCGGTGATCGTCGGACGCACGTATCCCTCGCGCGCCGCCACTTCGGCGAGCGTGCCGAGCACGTCGAGCTCGGCGATCGCGCGCCCGATGCGCTGCAGTCGCTCGATCTCCTTCCCCGCCGCGGTGCGCAGCGTCTCGAAGATCTCGCGCTCGCGCGTCTCGATCCGCTCGGCGGCGGTGAGGACTTTCTCCTCGTACTCCTTGAGCACCGGCGTCACGAACCGCTCGCCCGACGTGATCGTCTGGCGACGCTGATAGTCCGGCGGCACGAGATGGAGATTCGAGTTCGTGATCTCGATGTAGTAGCCGAAGACCTTGTTGAACCCGACCTTCAGCGACGCGATGCCCGTGCGCGTGCGCTCTTCCATCTGGATGCGCGCGATCGCGTCCTTGCCGCCGTCGCGCAGCTCGCGCAATCCATCGAGATCGCCGTCCACGCCCGGCGCCACCACCGACTCGTCGCCGATCGCGATCGGTGGACGCTCGACGAGTATCGAGCAGATCTTCGACGCGAGCTCCGCGGCATCGTCCCACGACGCGAGAATCTCGGCGAGACGTCCGCGCTCTCCCGCCGCGCGATGCAATGCCGCCGCGACGCCCGGCAGCGCGCACAGCGAGTCGCCGAGCGCACGCAGCTCGCGCGGCGTGCTCCGCCCGGCGGCCGCCTTTGCCGCGAGACGCTCGACGTCGCGCACGTCGTCGATCGCGTCGCGCATCTCGGCGCGCGTCACGACGTCGGCGGCAAGCGTCGACACCGCATCGAGCCGCGCGTCGATCGTCGCGCGATCGGTGAGCGGCGCGAGAATCCATTGGCGCAGCAGGCGCGCGCCCATCGGCGTGCCCGTGCGATCGAGCACCGAGAGCAGCGTGCCTTCGACACCGCCGCCGCGCAGCGACTCCACGAGCTCGAGATTGCGACGCGTCATCTCGTCGAGCGGCATGATCCCGCCCGGACGCTCGACGATCGGGCGCGCGAGCTGCGGCAGTCCCGACGGCTGCAGCTCGCGCAGGTACCGCAGCAGCGCCCCCGCGGCACTCACGAGCAAGCCGTCATCGGCGGCGATACCGAGCCCGTCGAGGGAGATCACGCCGTACTGCCGCGACAGATCCTCACGCGCCAGCGGCTCGTCGAACTCCCACCCTTCGCGCTCCGTGACGAGCGCATTCTCCCGCGACGCCGGCAGCGCCAGCGTCGAGTCCTTCGGCACCAGCAGCTCCCGCGGCGCGAGGCGCGCCATCAGCGGATCGAGCTCCTTGACCGGCGTCAGAATCAACCGCACTTCCCCGGTCGACACATCCGCCGCCGCCACACCGACGTTACCAGCTCCCGATCCCCGATCCGCGCCCCCCGATCCGCATAAAGCGACGATGAAATTATTCCTCGCCCCGTCCAGCAGATCATCCGAAAACGCCACGCCCGGCGTGACCGTCTCGATCACCTCACGCCGCACGACGCCCTTCGCGAGCTTCGGATCCTCCACCTGCTCGCAGATCGCGACGCGGAAGCCCTGCTGCACCAGCCGGCGCACATAGTCGCCGGCGGCCTTCACGGGCACGCCGGCAAGCGGCACGTCCGACGCGCCGCCGTTGTTGCGCGACGTGAGCGTGAGCCCGAGCACCCGCGACGCGGTCTCCGCGTCGTCGTAGAACATCTCGTAGAACTCGCCCATGCGGAAAAACAGGATCGCGTTCTGATGGCGACCCTTGATCTCCCGGTACTGCTGCATCAACGGCGTCTGCGACATCGTCTTCACTTGTCGTTCGTCTCGGTGACGAACGTGTCGATCTTCTTGATCCTGAGCTGCTTCTGCGCCGCCGTCGCGGCGGCGCGCGTCGCGTACTGTCCCACCTGCACGCGATACAGCTTCCCGCTCGGCGCCACACGCGCGTCGAGCTTGCGCGCCTTGAGCCGCTTCACGAGCGCCTCGGCTTCGGCCTTCGACTTGTACGCCGCGACCTGGAGGGTGTAGCGCCCCGTCCATGTCGCCGTGTTCTTCGCCGGCTCGGACTTCGTCGACTCCGGCTTCGCCTTTTCGCTCTTCGCGCTCGATTCGCGGCTCGGCTTCGCGGTCGTCGTGCTTTCCACCGGCGCCGCGCCGCCGCTCGTCACGTCGCTCGCCGCGCAGCGCGGCAGATAATACTCGAGCTGGTTGCGCGTCTCGACCGCCGAGTCGGGGGTCTCGCTGATCACCTGGCGCAGCACCGAGCAGCCGCGCGGCAGCTCGTTCTGCTCAGAGAGGAGTCGCACGTAGAGGAGCGCGGCGCGCGGGCGGTCGGCGCTCTTCGGATTGTCGGCGAGAAACTGCGCGAGATGGCGCGACGCCGACTCGCGATCGCCGCGCGCGCTCTCGAGCTGCGCGAGCTGGAACAGCGCCTCGCCGACGTGCGAGGACAACGGATACTCCACGACGAGCCGGCGATAATCGCGCTCGGCATCATCGCTCGACACCGCGAGCGCCGCGCGCCAGTACAACGCTTCGCCGTACACCGGCGACGAGTACGGCGTTGCCGAAAGCACCGAGTCGACGAGCAGTCGCCCTGCCGAGCCGTTGCCGTTCACGACGAGCTGCCGCGCCCGCGCGAAGATCGCGTCGGTATTCTGCGTCTGCGCGCCCGCCGCGCCGCCGATCATCGCGATCGCGCACAGCGCACTGATCATGGACTTCACGCCGCTCGCCTCCGCGACGGCGCGCCACACAACGTCAACACCAGATTCGCCAACAACTGCTCCTCCGACGACAATCGTGTTTCCTTGAGCGCCGCGTCCGCGGCGAGTAGCGCCTCGAGGGCATCGTCGATCGCGCGCGCCGACCATCGCTCCGATTCCTTCGCGCACGTCGAGACGAATTCGCCCCACGACCGGCCCGTGAACACCGAGCCGGACGTCTTGAGAACATTGAAAAGCTCACCGCTGATCTTACCCGGTCCGGCGCCGCGCTCGCGCTGTGCCTGCGCCCAGCCCATGCAGATCGTCTGCGCCGTCAGCGCCATCACCATGGTCACGCCGCTCGACTTGGGCTGCTGGAGCACGGGCCCGAGCATCGCGAGCGCCGTCTTCGCGTCGCGCCGCGCGACGGCGTCGAGAAAATCGCCCATCGTCTCGCCGGGGCGCACGCCGACCACCGCTTCGACCGCGCCCTCGTTGATCGGACCGCCCGCAGTGTAGCTGATCAACTTGTCGAGCTCCACGCGAAGTTGCGCGAGCTCCGTCCCCACCGACTCCTGCAGCAGCCTGACGGCGCCCTCGGTGATCGATGATTTGAGATCGTGCTCGACGTAGTAGGCGATCCACTTCGGGATGCGATTGCCCGTGAGCGGCGCGAACTCGACCGCCGTGGCCTTGGAGACGAGGCCTTTGTCTTCCCGCGCGCCCGCGGGCGCGACGAGAATCAGCAGGACGTCCGACGCCGGATTCTTGAGGTATTTGTCGAGCATCGCGCGCGCGTCCTTCTTCAGCGCACCGACGTCGCGGATCACCACGACGCGCCGGTCGGCCATCATCGGCGGGGTGCTGAGCATCGACCCGAGCGTTTCCGCATCGAGGTCGGCGCCGCGCAGATTCTCGAAGTTGAAATCGCGCGTCGCCGGATCCACCGCGGTCTCGAGGACGCGCTTCAGCTCTTCGTCCTTCAGGTAGTCGTCGTCGCCGTGAAAGTAGTACGCCGGCGCAAAAACGCCGTCCTTGACGGCGGCGCGGAGAACCTTGGAATCGGCGGCGGGCATGCGGGCAATTTAGCGTTACGTCATCCTGAGCGCGAAGCGCGAAGGACCCCTTTCGGCCGAGGAGACGGCAATCGCCTCGGTGAAAGGAGTCCTTCGCTGTGCTCAGGACGACGTTTTTTTACCGAGCCTCGCTCGACGCCACCATGCTCGCGAACCGCGCCGGCGACTGCCCGACCATCAGAACGGCGGGCCAGACCGGGATCCCGGTGGGCACCGCCGACAGGAGCGCCGCGTTTGGAATCGTCGCCGGAATCTCGACTTCGGGCGTCGTCGTCGCGACCATCGCGGGCGCGTTCGGCTGAAGTGCGTCCGGATGTGCGAAATACCGGTTCGTCTCCATCGCCAGATAAGCGACTGCCGCGACCCCCGCGGCGAGCGCCGCGAACGAGCCGACCGACGTGTACACGGACCGGCTGACGATCACATCGTCCCGGTCCACCGGGCCCGACTCGGCGATCCGCGCGTTCAGGCGTTCCATGAAGTCCGGCGACGCCTCGATCGGCGGAAGGCTCCGCACGAGCATCAGGCTCCGCCGCACCTTGATGTCCTGTCTGGCACATGCCGGACAAATCGCCAGATGCCGCTGCATCGCGCTCATCTCACACGCGGGCAGCAGATCGTCTACGAACGCGACGTGTTTGTCCCGAAACTCACGGCAGTGCATCAGGTCTCCCAACCCCAGCTTCAGTCGCCTCACGGTACCCGCCGGTTCGGGGGCGGTTCCGAAAAAAGAATCGCTCGGCGCCCTGATGTTTTCCAGGGGCCGAGCGATCCATTGCCAAGGTCGGGTTCCGTGCTTTAGTCGATCTTCGGCTCGATGATCGAGGCGAAGGCGTTGCGCGCGCGGTTCAGGCGCGACTTCACCGTACCGAGATTGCAGTCCGTGATCTCCGCGATCTCTTCATACGACTTGCCCTCGAGCTCGCGCAGCACGAACACCTGGCGGTGATGCTCCGGCAGCTTCGCGACCGTCTCCTCGACGAGCTCGCGCAGGTGCCGCTTCCGGTACATGTCGTCCGGACGCGCCGTCGTGTCTTCGAACTGCAGAGGACGATCCTCGTCCTCCCAGTTGCCCCTGATCGTCTGGAACAGGACCAGCGGGTTACGCGACCGGTTGCGCAGCTCGTTCTTCGCCAGGTTCGACGCGATCGTGTACACCCACGTCGAGAACTTCTTCGTGCGATCGAACCGGTGAATATGCCGGTACACGCGGATGAAGACTTCCTGAACGAGATCTTCCGCCTTCTCGCGATCGCCGATCGTGCGGTAGATGAAGTTCAGAAGACGCGTCTGGTAGCGTTCGACGAGCTCCTGGAACGCGCGCTCCTCACCACCGAGGAACGCGGCGACCACGCCCGCGTCGTCCAACGCTCTGAGTTTTTCACGCGTCCCTGCGCCCGGCAGCGGTGCGCGCTTGAATGCGACTTCAGCCATGTGCGGATGCCCCCTTTGGCACTACTGAAAGGGTACGACCTGAGTGACAGAACAGAGTCGATGCTCGGTCCCTCCTGCGTTTCCCGTGTTCCCTTGTTCCAAAAGCATTCGATATGCCTTGTTAGACGCCGCGTGGAACACGGTGTTAAGACCTTGAAAGACAACGTTTTAGGCTGTGAGCGTCTCGAATTGCTGCTGAGGCCGCTGTCCACAGGGGAGGACAGACGAGTGGGACAGGCGGGGTCTGCCTGTCCCACTTTTGACACATCCGATTTTGGATGAGTTGCCGTCAGCGGCCGGCGCGGAACCCCGCCGCGAAGAGGATCCCGAGGGCGGTTTTCCCGTCCCGGATCTCTCCCTTCTGGATCAGCTGGAGCGCCTGGCTCAGGCTTACCGTCTCCAGGGTCATGAACTCGTCGGACTCGTGGGCGGTTTCCCCGCGCTCGAGTCCGGTCGCCATGAAAATGTGGATCTGCTCGTCCGTGAAGCCCGGGGTCGTCAGCACGCTCGTCAGGTACTCGACGTGCGCCGCCGTGCAACCGGTCTCTTCCTTGAGCTCCCGAATCGCGCAGTCCTTCGGCTCTTCACCTTCATCGAGCAGGCCGGCGGGAATCTCGTAGATGTACCCGCCGGCGGCATACCGGTACTGCTTGATCAGCAGAAGCTGCGGATCTTCGCCCGCCGGATCGCTCAGAAAGGGAACGATCGCGCTTGCCCCGGGATGCCGGATGATGTCGAGCTCACCCGTCGTCCCGTTCGGAAACCGAACGGTGTCCTTGAATAGTTTGACGATCCGCCCCGAATAGATCGGCTCGCTCTTGATGGTGCCGGGCTCGGTCTGTTCGCTCATGCGATCGGATTTCCCTGCGCGTCATACACGGTGATCGGACCGAACTGCATTGCCTCAAGCTTCCCACGGATCGTCGACGGATCGCCGACGACGACCATCTGCAGCGCTTCCGGGTGGAGGTAGGTCTGCGCCGCCGTCAGGATTTGTTCGGCCGTCATCGAGCGGACGCGGTCGCGATACGAATCGTAGTAATCCTCGGGTAGCCCGTGCACGACGAGCACCGCCAGCGCCGCGGCAATCGCCGCCGTGGTCTCGAAACGAATCGGGAACACGCCGTCCAGGTAGCTCGTCGCCAGCGAGAGCTCGTCCGGCGAGATCGGCTCGTTGCGAATGCGATCGATCTCCAGCAGCACCTCATGCGCTGCCGCATCGGTGATGTCCGACTTCACCGCGGTGTGCACGACGAACGGCCCGGCCTGACGCCGCCATTCGAACGCCGAGAAGGCGCCGTAGGTGTAGCCGTGCACCTCGCGCAGGTTCAGGTTGATCCGCGAGTTGAACAGCCCGCCGAGCACCGCGTTCATCACGTTCACCGGAAAGAAGTCCGGATGATTGCGCGGAATGCCGACATGCCCGATGCGCAGCTCCGACTGCGGCGCATCCGACTTCGCGATGAGATGCACCTCGCGTCCCCGACGGCCCGGCACGTCGTCGGCCGTCACACGCTCCGGTGCACCACCCTTCCAGTCGCCGAGCGCGGCGCGCGTCAGCCCTTCGGCTCGATCGACGGTCACGTCGCCGGCGACGATCACCGTCACTCCGCCCGGCAGATACCGCGTCTCGTAGAACGAGACGATGTGCTCGCGCAGGATCGCGTCGACGCTCTTCTCGTCGCCGCCTTCCGGCCGCGCATACCGCGACCCCGGCGTGTACAGGAACCGCGAGAACAGCTCGTCGGCCAGCCCGCGCGGCTCGGCGCGGAGCTGAAGCAGTGCCGCCATGCGCTCGGCCTTCAGTCGCTCGACTTCGCGCACACGGAACGCCGGCGTGCGAATCACCTCGCCGAGCAGCGCGAACGCGTCCGGCAGGTTCTCGGCGAGCGAGGTCATCGTCACCGCCGCCGAATCCCAGTCGGCCGAGGCATCGATTGAAGCGCCAAGGTTCTCGAACCGCTCGGTGAGCTCTGCGCCGTCGTATTTCTGGGTGCCTTCGAGCAGCAGCTGCGCGACGAGCTGCGCGGTGCCTTCACGACCGTCGGGGTCGCACACCGCGCCGGCTTCGACCAGCACGACCACCGTGGCGAGCGGCAGCTTCTTCACCGGGGCGACGACGAGCTTCACGCCATTCTCGAGCGTGCGCCGCTCGAAGCGCGGGAAATGATATTCGCGCGGCGGTCCCGGGATCGGGCGCGGCGCCTTGGTCAGCGTCGGTGTCGTCACTGGGCCTCCGCCGAGGCGCCGGCGCCGACCAGCTCGTCCGGCGATTCCTCGCGCGGGACGTAGAGCAGGCTCGCGCGGTTGTTCTCGCCGAGCCGCTCGCGAATGAACGCGTTCACGGCGTCGGTCGTCACGGCGCGGTAGCGGTCGACTTCTTCATTGAGCAGCTCGGGTTTTTCGAAGTAGGTCGCGAACATCGAGATCTTGTCGGCGCGCTCGCCGGCCTCCTGCATCGAGGACACGAACATCGTCTGGATCAGCGCGACCGCGCGCTCGACTTCCGCCTGTTCGACGCCATCGCGCACGACGCTGTCGATCTCGTACGCGACTTCCTGCTCGAGGTGCTCGGGCGTGATCCCTGGACGCGCCGTCACGTCGAGAACGAGAATGTCCGCGCCCTTCGAGAGATCGAACGTGAACGCCGATGCCTCTGCCGCGACCTGGCGCTCTCGCACGAGGCGCCTGCGCAGTCGGCTGCCGTTGCGCAGGCCGAGGATCGCGCCGGCGACACTCGCCGCGTAGTAGTCGTCGCTGCCGAACGCCGGCGTGCGAAACGCGAGGAAGAGACGCGGCAACATCACGTCGTCGGGTACGACTTCACGCTTCCACTGGCCGAACACCGGCGGCAGCGACATGTCCGGAAGAGGCGGCTTTCCTTTGCCGCGCGCGATCCCGCCGAAATGCTTCTCGACGAGCCGACGCACTTCCGCCGGCTCGAAGTCGCCGGCGATCGACAGCACGGCGTTGTCCGGTGTGTAGTACGTCGAGAAGAACTGAGCGACATCGTCCAGGCTCGCCGCGGTCAGATCTTCCATCGATCCCATCAGCGAGTGATGGAAAGGATGCTCTTCCGGAAAGACGAGCGCCGGCAGCTTCTCGAGCCAACTCCCGTACGGTTGGTTGTCCATCGACCAGCGGCGCTCGTTCATCACGACGTCGCGCTGGGTGTCGAGCTTCTGCTGGGTCATCGCCGGGAGCAGCTTCCCCATGCGATTCGCCTCCAGCCACAGGGCGAGCTCGAGCTGGTTCGACGGGACGGTCTCGAAGTAGTTCGTTCGCTCGAGCCAGGTCGAGCCGTTCAGCGTTCCGCCGGCGCGCTGCACGAGCTCGAAGTGCTCGTTCGCCTCGACGTCCGCCGAGCCCTGGAAGAGCATGTGCTCGAAAAGATGTGCAAATCCCGTCCGCCCCGCGGGCTCGTTTGCCGAGCCGACGTGGTACCAGAGATTGACGGCGACGATCGGCGCCGTGTGGTCCTCGGACAGTGTGACGAAGAGTCCGTTCGACAATCGAAATGTTTCGATCGGAATGCGCATCGGTCTAAATTGCCATCCTCGGTGAAGCTCTGGAACCCTGACGCCGGATCGCCGGCTCGGTCTCGCGTGGTCTCGCTGCTACCGCTCGTCGCGCTCGGATTGGTGCTGCTGTACGCCGGTTTCGTCGCGATGGTCTGGTGGTTTCAGGAGCGCATCGTCTTCCAGCCGCCTTCGGCTCCCGTCTCCACGATCGGCGCCCGTCGTGCGAGCTACCGCACCAGCGACGGCATCGACCTCTTTGCCTACGTCGTCGGCGAGTGTACGCCTCCGACCACTGCGGTCCTCGCCTTCCACGGCAACGCCGATGTCGCGCGTTGGCTGGTGCCGTGGGCAAGCACCCTGTCGCGAATGACCGGGGCCTGCGTGGTCATCCCCGAATACCGCGGCTACGACGGCGCCGCGGGAACACCCAGCTACGCGGCTTCGTCGCTCGACGCACGCGCGGCGCTCGCCTTCGTTCGCGACACCCTGCACGTGCCCGCCGAGCACACGGTGTTCTTCGGCCACTCGCTCGGATCGGCGATCGCTTCCGAGCTCACCGGTGTCGAAACGCCGCGCGCGCTCGTGTTGCAATCCCCATTCTCGACGATTCGCGCCATGGCCGCGCGGATGTTTCTGCCCGGCCTGTCGCGCGCCTTCGCACTCATCTCACGCTTTCACTTCGATACCGTCGCGCGTGTGCGCACCCTCGCGGCTCCCGTCTGGGTCTCGCACGGCGACCGCGACATCATCATCCCGGTCCGCATGGGACGCGAAGTCTATGCGGCCGCCGAGCACAAAGGACAGCTTCTCATCGTCCATGGCGCCGGCCATAACGATGTGGCGCAGGTCGGCGGTCCGAGCTATTGGGACTGGCTCAGTCGCGCCGTTCGAGGAGAAACACCACCGGGACCTTGATCGATTCAGCGAGCGTGTACTTCAGCGCTTCCTTTCGATTCCCCGAGATCGGGCTCGTCCGCGTCGGCGACGTGTAGGGAATCAGCCCGAACCGGCGCGCGAGAATCGACAGGCGCAGCATGTGGAACGGATCGCTCACGAGAATGACTTCACGTGTCGGCTCCGCCTCCATGAGCGACGCCACGTGCTGGAGCGATTCCGACGTCGAGCGTCCGGCATTCTCGATCATGATCGCTCGCGCCGGAACGCCATGCTCGATCGCGTACCGCTCGGCGACCGCCGCCTCGCTCGTCGTATCGCGATCCCCGAAACCGCCGGTGAAGATCATCTTCGGCGCGAGGCCGCGCTTCCACAGCGCGATCGCATGTTCGACCCGCGCCCGCAGGACCGGCGACGGCCGGCCGACGTACTGCGCCGCGCCGAGCACCACGATCGCCGACGCGGGGCGCGCCATGTCGCGGCGCTCCCAGTAGACGACGGCGACGAGGGAGATGATCCAGCTTCCCACCATCAACAGCCCCAGCAACCATCCGAGCTGCCACCAGTTTGCTCGGCGCGGCGGCCGGTATTCTGTCATGGGCGCGAAATTAGTAGTTTGCGCGCCATGGACACCACCCCCGCCTATCCGACGCTCCGAATCGTTTCCCACCCGCTCGTCCAGCACAAGCTGAGCATCCTGCGGGATCGCGAGACGCCGACGAAGATCTTCAAGGAGCTCGTCGACGAGATCGCGATGCTCATGGCCTACGAGGCGACGAGCGACCTGGCGCTGGAAGACGTGACGGTGGATACCCCGCTCGAGCGGACCGTCGGCCATCGCGTCGCCGGCAAGAAGCTCACGCTCGTGCCGATCCTGCGCGCCGGCCTGGGAATGGTCGAAGGCGTCTACCGGATCATGCCGGGAGCGCGGGTCGGCCACATCGGCCTCTATCGCGACCACGACACGCTCGAGCCGGTGGACTACTACTTCAGGGTCCCGAGCGATGCCGGCGATCGCGATTTCTTCGTGCTCGATCCGATGCTCGCCACCGGCGGCAGCGCCGCCGCCGCGGTCTCGTCGCTCAAGCGCGCCGGGGCCACGCGCATCCGCTTCATGTGCCTCGTTGCCGCGCCCGAAGGCGTGAAGCGGCTCGCCGAAGCGCATCCCGACGTGATGATCTACTGCGCCTCGCTCGATCGCGAGCTCAATGAGTCGGGCTACATCCTGCCGGGGCTCGGCGACGCCGGCGATCGGTTGTTCGGGACCAGATAGTCAGAGGAGCGCTTGCGCGCTCCTCTGATCTCGTCTCAGCCGAACCACTCGCGCGGACAGTCTCTTTGCTGTCTCGCCGCGTCGACGACCCACTGCTGCGTCTGCGGGTCCACGATTTCCGAGACCACCCGATTCAGCCAGGTGGTTGCAAGCTTCGTGTCCCCCACTCGCCTCCACAGCTCACCGACCAAATAGGTCAGCACCGCTCGTTCGTCGCGCGCCACCCCATCGAAGCTTTCGAGCGATTCCTCGAACTTCCAGGCTGCCTTCCGCCGGAAGTAGCGTTCCGCTTCGACATCCCCCTCATCCACACAGCACCACGCAGCGCGCAGCAGCAGGTCCGCAACGTGTCGTGCTTCCATCCCTTGCCACTCCGCGACCTTCGCCGCGGCTTCGTACTTCTCGGAACCCGTCAGCGTGCAGTTGTTGATGCACGGCGCGAGCTCGTTCCACACGCGCTCCTTGAGTACCGGCGAGATCTCTGCTTCTTCCGTGAAATCGCGATCGGAGCCCGAGTAGCCACAGCGATTGCAAGTATGGATCAGATATGGCAGCGGCTGCGTCCCCGCCGCGCGTTCGTGAAAGTCGGTGCGCTTGCCGCCGAACGAATTCGTCGACACAACCGTCTGCGAGCGAAACCGCGTCTCGCAGATGGGGCACTGGAGTTCGACTTGTTGTAGCGTAGTCATCGGTGCATCTCCTTCCCTTCCCGTCCGCCTTCACCCGCCTTCTGGAACCACTAGGAAGGGAAAAACTGTGCCACCTACCGACGCGCGCTGCTCAAGTTCGTTCACATAGCCTTGTTCGGGTTTACTCGGATCACTATCATTCCGCGTCCGAGTTACGAGTCGCGCCGCCTACCCGCGCCCGGTCGAGATGCTGATCAATCTGCTGCCTGATTTCTTCGCCGTTCTCGATAGCACCGACCGTCTCGCCGCGTATCAGCGCTACTTCGCCAGTCACCGCAAGATCCTCGAGCCGTACTGGCACAACTACGTCATCGATCCGGACAGCCCGCACTTCATCGACATCGCCCGCGCGACGGTGAATGCCAATCGCTCCGATCTGACCACGATGCTCGAGCGCACGGACGTCGTGGCGCTCGCCCGGAACACCGAGCAGCAGTGCCGCGAGCTGCTCGCCATGGACACCGACGTCGACGTCGTCCTGATGGTCGGCGTGGGCGCCGCCAATGCCGGTGAGCTCGTCGTCGACGGCCGCGGCATCGCGTTCGTCTGCCTCGAGCACTTCACGGGTCAGACCAACCCGCAGACCGAAGGCCTGGGTCTCGATCCCGAGCTCATTCCCCTCTGGCTCGCCCACGAGATCGCGCACGTCGTCCGCTACACCTCGCCGACGAGCCGGAGCGAGATGAAGGACATCGTGGCCGAAGCAGGCGGTTACTACTCGTACTGGGACACCGGCCGCCGCGCGACCCTTCGTGAGCTTCTCGTCAACGAAGGGCTCGCCGTCCACGTCTCGCGCGCCATCAGCCCGGGCCACGCGGCCTGGGAGTACTTCGGCTACGAGCGGCGGCAGTACGCCGACACGCGCCAGCTCGAGTCGGTGATGGCCAAGGCGGTCGCGGGTGACCTCGACCGCAGCGGCCTCGGCCTCCGCCTCAAGTATCTCTCTGGCGGCATGAGCGACGAGGCGCGCACGATCGACCGCTACGTCATGCCCGAGCGTGCCGGTTACTATCTCGGCGCGCGCATCGCCGAGCCGGCGATCGCCGCGAACGGGCTCGCGTGGGCGGTTCGCGCCAATGCACTCGAGATCGCCGCGATTGGCCAGTCGGCCGCGATGACGGCGTAGCTGTCGTCCCGAGCGACGCGAAGGATCGCTCGGCGGTGACGCGATTCTTCGCTATTTCCCGACGCAGAAGCGCCGGAACACCTCATCCAGCACATCCTCCACGTCCACGGCGCCGATGAGATCCTCGAGCGTCGTCACCGCTTCGCGTAGATGGACGGCCGCGACCGGCGCCGGCACCGCACCCGACGACCAGACGTCTCTGAAGGCCCGCACCTCGTCGAGCGCCCGCGCGATCGCGAACCGGTGACGCTCCTGCGTCAGCAGCGGCGCGTCCGTCTCACGCAGATCGGCCCCGCGCGCCGCGAGCGTCGCCACCGCCTCGACGAGTGCCGACAGCCCCGCGCCCGTCTCCGCGCTGACCGCGAAGGCAGACTCGGCGTTTTTTATACTGTTTGATACTAATTCGCCGGCGACGGGCGGTGCGACGTCGGCCTTCGTCCGCACGGCGATGATCGGCGCCTCGGTTCGGCCGGCAAGCGCTTCGCCGATCGCCGCCAGCGACGATGTGCTGTCCCCGCACGCCAGCACCACTGCGGCGCGCGAGGCGTACGACGCGCTCACCTCGACGCCGATCCGCTCGACCGGATCGATCGCATCGCGAATCCCCGCCGTATCGACGAGCCGAAGCGGGAGCAGCGGCGTATCGACCACCGCTTCGATCGCATCGCGCGTCGTGCCCGGAATGTCGGTGACGATCGCGCGACGCTCCCCGAGCAGCGCGTTGAACAGCGATGACTTGCCGACGTTCGGCAGCCCCGCGAGCACGACCAGCGCGCCCTCGCGCACCAGCTCTCCGGTGCGCGACGTCGCGAGCAATGCCTCGAGCGACGCGACGATTCCATCAGTCGCCGACGTGATCCGCTGCGGCGCGATCGGCCCATCGTCCTCTTCGGGAAAGTCGATGTCGTAAGCGATCAGGGCCTCGAGGCCGATCAGCTCGTCGCGCAGCGCAAGCACTCGGCGGCTCAATCCGCCGTCGAGCTGTCGCAGCGCCGCGCGTTGCGCCGCTCGCGAGCTCGCATTCACGAGATCGCCGGTCGCTTCGGCCTGAAGGATGTCGAGCTTCCCGTTGAGCACGGCGCGCCGCGTAAATTCTCCCGGAAGCGCGAGCCGCGCGCCGCGCGCGACGAGCGCCGCGACCACGGTCGTCGGCACCACCAGGCCGCCGTGCGTCGTGATCTCGACGGCGTCCTCTCCGGTGAACGACGCCGGCGCGTCGTAGCGGACGACGACTGCCTGATCGACTTCCGCGCCCGAGGCATCGCGCACGATCGACAGCGCCACACGGCGCGCTTCGGACGGAAAGCGGTCGAGCGCGTCGCGTGCGATCTGGTGCGCGCGCGGACCCGCGAGGCGCACGACGCCAAGCGCCCCACGCCCCGGCGCCGTGGCCGGAGCAACGATCGTGTCCGAGAACGAGAGCGGGTTGGTCGGGTCGGTCAATGCGGCGCGCCTAGCGCGCCGCGAGCTCGAGCGATTCCCCTGGCTCGATGATCCGAACGGCCGCGCTCAGATGGTGGTCGATGAGCCGCGCGCGCAGACGACGGATCGCATCGTGCGCCGTCGCCGTCACGTGGCGGAACGTCCCCCAATGATACGGCACGAGCACGCGCGCGCGAAGCCGCTCGAACAGCGTCAGCGCGTCCTCGTGAGTGAGATGTCCCTTTCGGAAGCCGGGCTTCCACCAGGGCGCCCATCCGATCGGGAGCAGCGCCAGATCGAGCTCGCGCCCCTGCGACCAGAGCGCGCGCTCGACCAGCCCGTGGGTGTCCTCGACGAGCGCCGTGTCGCCGGCGAAGAAGATCGTCTCGCCCGCGTCGAGGAGATACATGTTCGCGTCGGCGCGCCAGCGGTCGTAGCCGTAGCGATTGCCGCGGTGCGTCGCCGCGGCCGCGGTGACCGTGACGTCGCAGATCTTCACCGAGTCGCCGGGCGCGATGTCCACGGCGTGGTCGAAGCCAAGGCGGCGCAGCCATCGCGCGACCATCGGCGGCGCGTAGAGCGGAATCGTGCGCGGCAGCCGCTCGAGCGATTCGAACGAGAGATGATCCGCGTGCGCGTGCGTCAGCAGCAGCGCGTCGAGCTTCGGAAGCTTGTCGAGGGCGATCCCCGGCGGCGCGACGCGGGGCAGGATCCGCCCGAGCTTCGGATCGAAGTTCGGATCGGTGAGGATCGTCGCTCCTCCGAGCTGCAGGAGGAGCGTTGCATGTCCGATGTAGGTGACTTTCATCCACGCCCGCCGCGGTGTCGCGGCGGGGCGGGTGCCGCGCCGCTAGGTCCGGCGCTTAGCCGTTGCAGGAGTCGGACCGCGGACTGGGCTCGTGAGGCCGGCCTTCGCGCGCTCGCGCGTCACGAACCACTGCTGCGGCAGGGCGGCGATGTTCTGCACGGCGTAGTACAGATTGAGGCCCGATGCCAGGTTGAAGAAGAACAGCGTCATCATCACCGGCATCATGTAGCTCATCATCTTCGCCTGCGGATTCGACGGCATCGAGCGCATGCCGATCCACGACAGCAGGAACATCGACGCGCCCATGAGCAGCGGCGTGATGAAGTACGGATCGCGCAGCGAGATGTCCGGAAGCCAGAGGAACGACACGCCGCGGAACTCCACGGTGTTCTGGAACACGTGGTAGAGCGCGAAGAGCACCGGCATCGGGATGAGCATCGGCAGACAGCCGAGCATCGGCGTGAACGGGCTCATGTTGTGCGCCGCGTAGAGCTTCATCATCGCGTCGCGCTGCTTCTCCGGATCGTTCTTGTACTTCTTCTGGAGCTCCTGGAGCTCCGGCTGCAGGCGCTGCATCTGGATGCTCGAGCGCATCGCCTTGCTGTTCAGCGGCCAGAGGGCGAGCCGGATCACGACGCCGAAGATGACGAGCACCCAGCCGTAGTTCACGCGGAGCGTCGCCTTCATCCACAGCAGGACCTTCATGACGATCGTCGCGAACGGCTGCACGATCGCGTGCAGGAAGCCGGCGTACGGATTCGCGTTCTCGAGGTCGTTGTTGAAGGCGTGCAGCTCGTCGAACTTCTGCGGGCCGACGTACATGTCGAAGGCGATCTGCCCGTTCGCGATCGGGAACGCCGTCGTTGCATACGCCGTCGGCGCGACGCGGCCGACGCGGGCGCCGCCGCGCATCGTCAGCCCACGGAAGACGCCCTGCGCTTTCACCGGCGTGCCGTTCGCCGACGTCGGCTGCATCAGCGCGAGGATCCAGTACTTGTTGCGCGCGTTCACCCATTGGAACGAGCCGGTGTCGGCGCGCACTTCGTTCGCGTCGAGCTTCGAGAAGAGGATGCTCTCCGGATCGCGCAGCGGGATCTTGTAGCCGTACGCCAGATGGCGCTGGTCGTCGAGCGTGTCCGCTTCGCTCGACCGCAGATCACTCGGCAGATCGATCAGGAGCGAGCTGCCCGCCGGCGCATTCGCGACCGTGCCGCGCACCTGGGTACGCAGGCCGTCGGTCGTCTGATAGGTCAGCGTGATCGGCGCCGCGGGAGCCGTCGACGTGAACGTCGTCAGCGCGCCGTTGCGCGTGACGGTGAACGGAATCGTGTCGAGCGCGATCGTGTCGCGCGGGGTCGCCAGGCGGAAGCGGAGGAGCGGACCCTTCGTCGGCGCGATCAGCACCGTCGTGTCCTTGTGCCCCGGCCGCAGCCCCTCGTAGCCGGAGATGCGCACCGACGCGGGCGCCGCACCGGTGTTGACGAGCGTCTGCGTCGCGCGCGGCGCGGCGACGACGACCGTCTCCGGCGCCGCACGCACGACGGGCGCGGCCGCGCCCG
>CBHWBX010000029.1:0-17453 GCA_966111935.1 uncultured Gemmatimonadaceae bacterium | reverse complement strand
CTGAATGGGAAGATCGACTACTTCATGACCGTCGACGGCGACGGCCTCGGCATCGCGAGCCGGGCGGTCGGCAGCAACCGCTACAAGGTCACTTACAAGGGCCCGGGCGGTCACAGCTACGGTGCCTTCGGCATCCCGAACCCGATCCACGCGCTCGGCCGCGCGATGGCCGCGATCGCCGACATCCAGGTCCCGACGAATCCGAAGACGACGTTCAACGTCGGCGTGATCAACGGCGGCACCTCGGTGAACTCGATTCCCTTCGAGGGCATCATGGAAGTCGACATGCGCTCGGAGAGCGCCGAGGAGCTCGCGAAGGTCGATGCGAAGATTCAGAAAATCCTCAAAGACGCGCTGAACGCCGAGAATGCGCGCTGGACCGGCCCGCGCGCCGCGGCGGCGAAGCTCTCGCTCGTCGTCGACACGATCGGCATCCGTCCGACGGGCGGCCAGGCCGACGCGGCGCCGATCGTCCAGACGGCGATGAACGCGGCGAAGTCGCTCGGCTTCAGCACCCAGACGGGCGCGTCGAGCACCGACGCGAACATCCCGATCAGCCTTGGCATCCCGGCGATCCGGCTCGGCGGCGGCGGCAAGGGCAGCGGCGCGCACTCGCTCGACGAGTACTACATCGACACCGCTGATTCGTATCTCGGACCGCAGTGGGCGGCGCTCGTCGTCTCCGCACTCGCCGGCGTCGCCCCGGGCGGCGCCACTCCGTGAAGAAGACCCTCAAGTCGATCCTTGCCGAATACGGCGTCGTCGCGCTCGTCCTCTACCTGATCATCTTCGTGCTCGTCCTCGCCGGATCGTACTTCGCGATCCGCGCGGGGTGGGCACCGAAGAGCGCGGCGGGGAACACGGGGACGTTCGTGGCGGCATACATCGTCACGAAGCTCACCCAGCCGTTTCGCATCGCGGCGACGGTGGTATTGACCCCGGCGGTGGCGCGTTTGTACGAGCGTTGGCATCCATCCGCGCCCGACGCGCGCCGAAAGGCCCCAGAGACGGAGACGAACTCGGGAAGGTGAACCGCTCACCGCAGAGGCGCGGAGACGCAGAGGCTCGCAGAGGACTGCAAGGAGCGAAAGGCGAGACGTATGAATGAGAACGGCGACCCGATCATGATGTCGCCGTTCGCATTTCGGGGTGATTCGACTCGAGATCGCCCGCCGACGGCGGTCTCTCGTTCGGTGTCGCCTGTCGTTCGACCGTCTTAACGGCGATGTCAGGTCGCTGCGGGCTGAATCAGGCGATCGGTCACGCCGATCGCTTCTCCGTCGCGTCGATTCGGCAAGTCAACACCGGGCTTGCGTTTGCCGCCGCCCTGAATCGATCGATGGCGCCAGGATTGCCCTTACGGCACGCGGGAATCGGCAACCGGCATCGGGAATCAGATTTCCACCGCTTGGAATCGACCAGCCGTCGTCGAGAATCAGATCTCGGCCACCTGGAATCGACACGCCGACGTCGAGAATTACATCGCCGCCAGTTGCAACTGCACTCCGGACGCCTGAACTCGACGTTGCGACGCGCGGCTTCATCCTCGTGACGTCTGACTTCGACCGCGCGTCGTCTGACTTGGCCCTCTCGACATTCGACTTCGACTTCGGAGCGTCCGAGTTCGACCTCGCGACGCCTGGGTTCGACGTCGTGACAGCCGAGTTCGAAGTCGCGACATCCGGGTTCGGCGGCGCGACGTCGGATGTCGGCTCTGGGCCGCGCGACTTCGACGCTGCGTCAGCCAGATTTTGAACTCGCGACGCGCGGGTTCGACTGCGCGACATCGGAGTTCGATCTGACGCGCGTGGGTCCGATTCCGCGACGTCTAATCTCGACCACGCGATGCCTCGGTTCGACGGTCTGACGCGTGCCTTCGACCTGACGACGCCCGGGGTCGAGCACGCGACAGCCGGCTTCGCGCGCCCAGCGCCGGAGAATCGACTGCACGACGGCCGGCTTTGACCGCGCGACGTCTGACTTCGACCTTCGAGCGGCCGACTTCGACCGATTTTCGCCGAAAGTGACCACGAAACAGGACAGCGTGCCAGCCCGGGCTCGGCGCTACACCTACTGAACGAGCCGAGCGCCATCGCCGTGGGCGAGATCCCTTCGGCCTCGGGTGTCGAGACAACGAGCCTTCTCGTGCCGGCGCATCCGGCGTCGTCGTTTCCTTTGGCGCTGTCGGCGATGTATCGCTTGCGCATGCCAAGGCAAGACGCGCCATTCCCGCGCCATAGCTCCGGGAGGTCGAAACAAGAACGGCGACTCCGAGGTTGGAGTCGCCGTTCCCCATTTCAAGCAGTTGCCGCTCTCTCAGCGGTTCCTCTGCGGACCTCTGCGTCTCCGCGCCTCTGCGGTGAGCGGTTGCACTCGCTCCGCCCGTGCAGCTCCGCTCAGTCCTGCGACGCGACGAGCCGATCGAGATCTTCCTTCCCGATCCCGACGTTCCACGGAATCATCTCGTACTGCGCCACACCGAAAGTCACGTACGGATCGCCGTCGCGAATCTTGTCGAGCGTCGGCACGATGTCGTCGTCGGGCACGTTCAGCAGCAGGATCCCGCCGTTGCGCGGATCCATCGGGCCGGACGCGACGAGCAGGCCTTCGTCCTTCACCGTCTTCAGATAGGCGCGGTGCTGCTCGGTGATCTCGAGCACCTCTTCGAGCGGGCGGCGATAGCGAATCAGAGCGATAGCGTACATCAGCCGAACACCTCGCGTGCGTGGTTGACGCCGGCGACGAGTGCTTCGACGTCGGCGGCGGTGTTGTAAACGTAGAACGAGGCGCGCGCCGTCGCCGGAAGATTGAGGCGCCGCATCAGCGGCTGCGCGCAGTGATGTCCGGCGCGAATGCACACGCCGTTTTCGTCGAGGATCGTCGCCAGGTCGTGCGGATGGATCTCGCCCACCGTGAAGCTCACGACACCGCTCCGCTCCGACGCGTCCGGCCCGTACACGGTGACGTCCGGAATCGCGCGCAGCCGATCGGTCGCCAGGCGCGTCAGCTCCTGCTCGTGCGCCCGCACCCAATCCATACCTAGACCGTCGAGGTATTCGCACGCCGCCGCCAGCCCGACCGCGTCGGCGACGTTCGGCGTCCCCGCCTCGAACTTGTGCGGCAGCACGTTCCACGTGCTCCGGTCGTCGGCGACGAACTCGATCATGTCGCCGCCCGTCTGATACGGCGGCATCGCTTCGAGCAGCGCACGCTTGCCGACGAGCACCCCGCAGCCCATCGGCCCGAGCATCTTGTGGCCGCTGAACGCGTAAAAATCGGCGTCGATCGTGTCGATGTTCAGCGGCAGATGCGGCGCCGCCTGCGCGCCGTCGATCACCACCGTCGCGCCGACTCGCCGCGCGATCGCCGCCAGCTCGGCGATCGGGTTGATCGTGCCGAGCGCGTTCGACACGTGCCCGAACGCGACGACCTTCGTCTTCGGCGTGACCAGCGACGCGAAGTGCTCGATGTCCACGCGGCCATCCGGCGTGATCCGCGCGATCTTCAGTTCGGCGTTCTTCATCCGCGCGAGCTGCTGCCACGGGACGAAGTTCGCGTGATGCTCCAGGCCCGTCACGACGATCTCGTCGCCGACGTTCACGTTCGCCCGTCCCCAGGAGCACGCGACGAGGTTGAGCGACTCGGTGCTGCCGCGCGTGAAGATCAGCCGCGCCGAATCCTTGATCCCGATGAATCGCGCCACCCGCTCGCGCGCCTGGTGGTACCGCTCGGTCGCCCGCGCCGAGAGCTCGTAGGCGCCGCGATGCGGATTCGCGTTGTCGGAGGTGTAGTACGCCATCATCGCGTCGAGCACGGCGCGCGGCTTCTGGGAGGTCGCCGCCGAATCGAGGTAGTGCATCGCCGGATTGGCCGCGAGCAGGGGGAACTCGCTTCGATCGATCGTCGTCACGCGCCCTCGCCCGGCGGAGGTTCCGATCCTTCGCGCTCCGTCGACACTTCCGACGACTCCGACGACAGCGCCGAGTGCAGCGCGTGCCACGCCAGGCTCGCGCACTTCACGCGCAGCGGAAACTTCGACACACCGCCGAGCGCGCGCAGCGATCCGAGCGACGCATGCTCCGACTCCGGCAGCTCGCCGCGCACCAGCTTGTGGAACTGATCGAACAGCCGCTCCGCCTCGGCGCGCGACTTTCCCTTCACCGCCGCGGTCATCAGCGACGCCGACGCCTTCGAGATCGCGCACCCCTGGCCCTTGAAGCTCACGTCGACCACCTGCTCGCCGTCGAGCTTCACCCAGAGGGTAAGCGCATCGCCGCACAGAGGGTTGCGGCCCTCGATGCGGCGATCGGCATGCTCCATCTCCCGGAAGTTGCGAGGCTTCCGGTTGTGCTCGAGGATGATCTCCTGGTAGAGGGCCTCGGTGCTCACACGAATCGCTCGAGAGTCATTCGCTCCAGCCCCTCGCGAATCTCGTCCACTTCGATCGTCTCCAGCACATCGGCGGCGAACGCGTAGGTCAGCAGCCGGCGCGCCAGCGCGGCGGAGACGCCGCGGCTCTTCAGGTAGAACAGCGCCGTCGCGTCGATCTGGCCGATCGTCGCGCCGTGCGTGCACTTCACGTCGTCGGCGAAGATTTCGAGCTGCGGCTTCGTGTCCACCTGCGCCGTCTCCGAGAGCAGCAGCGTCTTGTTCGTCTGCTTGCCGTCGGTCTTCTGGGCGATCGGATGCACGTAGACCTTGCCGTTGAACACGGCGTGCGACCGGTCGTCGAGGACGTTCTTGTACAGCTCGCGGCTGTAGCAGTTCGGCTGCGCGTGGATGATCTCCGTCTGCACGTCGCAGTGCTGCTCGCCGTTCAGCATCACGAGCCCGTTGAGCGTCGCGCCGCATCCCTCGCCGTCGAGCGACGTGTAGACATTGCTGCGGCTCAGCTCCGCGCCGGTCGAGAAGGCGAACGACACGTAGTGGCTGTCCCTCGCCTGCTTCGCCTCGATCGTACCGATGTGAAACGCCCGCGCGCCCTCGCGCTGCATCTTGTAGTGCCGCAGCGTCGCGCCCTCGGCGATCGATACTTCCGTCACCGGGTTGCTGAGGTACATCGCGTCGCTCAGCGACACGTAGCTCTCGACCACCGTCGCGCGCGAGTTGCGCCCGGCGACGATCACGTTGCGCGGATGCAGCATCGTCTTCGCCGCGTTCGCGTCCGTCACGAACAGCAGGTGGATCGGACGCGCGACGTCGGCATCTTTCGCGATCTCGAGCACCGCGCCGTCGAGCATGAACGCCGCGTTGAGCGCCGTGAACGCCGCCGACTCGTGATTGGCGATCGTGCCGACGCGTCCCGCGAGCTCCGGGGCCTTCGCCCAGGCCGACGCGAAGTCGACGAGCGTCACGCCCTTCGGCAGCGCATCCCGCGACGACAGCGACGGCTCGTACCGGCCGTTCACGAACGTCATCAGGTACCAGTCGGCGCTGAACGTGAACGGCGCGAGATCCGCCGCCTGCACGTCGCCGCTCGCCGTCGGCACGAGCGTGAATTCCTTGTCGGCGATGCGCGAGACGCTGGTGAAGTGCCAGTCCTCGTTCTTCGTCGTCGGGAAGCCGAGCGCCGCGAAGCGCTCGAAGCCCGCGCGACGCAGGGTCGCGAGCGCCGGCGGTGTGTCGGCGACGTTCAGCGAATCGAACGCCGCGACGTACGTCTCCGCCGCACCCGTCACTACCGGAGTGGTCACGCCGCTGCTCCCGCGGGGCTCGTCACCCAGTCGTAGCCCTTCTCCTCGAGCTCCAGCGCCAGCTCCTTGCCGCCCGACTTGAGGATCCGGCCGTGCGCGAGCACATGCACGAAATCCGGCACGATGTAGTTGAGGAGCCGCTGGTAGTGCGTCACCACGATCGTCGAGCGATCCGGACGCTTCAGCTTGTTCACGCCGTCGGCGACGATGCGCAGCGCGTCGATGTCGAGCCCCGAGTCCGTCTCGTCGAGGATGCCGAGCTTCGGCTCGAGCACCGCCATCTGCAGGATCTCGTTGCGCTTCTTCTCGCCGCCCGAGAAGCCGGTGTTCACCGAGCGGTTCAGCATCGCCGAATCCATCTCGACGTACTTGAGCTTCTCGTCCATCAGGTCCGCGAACTCGAGCGGATCGACTTCGTCCTGGCCGTGCGCCTTGCGCACTTCGTTGTACGCGGCGCGCAGGAAGTACGCGTTCGACACGCCCGGGATCTCCACCGGGTACTGGAACGCGAGGAAGATCCCCTGCTGCGCGCGCTCTTCCGGCTCGAGCTCGAGGAGATCCTTGCCTTCATAGATGATCGAGCCGCTGGTCACCTCGTACGCCGGGTTGCCGGCGAGGACCTGCGCGAGCGTGCTCTTCCCCGAGCCGTTCGGACCCATCACCGCGTGCACTTCACCCGCGTTCACGGTGAGGTCGAGGCCCTTCAGAATTTCCTTATCACCGACGTTGGCCCGCAGGCCTTTGATTTCGAGTAATGGCATATCGAGGGTTAACCGACGGAACCTTCCAACGTGATGCCGAGCAGCGCTTGCGCCTCCAGCGCGAATTCCATCGGCAGCTCCTTGAACACTTCCTTGCAGAATCCGCTCACGATCATCGACACCGCCTGCTCCGCCGACAGACCGCGCTGCTTCAGATAGAAGATCTGGTCTTCCCCGATCTTCGACGTCGACGCCTCGTGCTCGACGATGGCGTTCTTGTTGCCGACTTCCACGTACGGGAACGTGTGCGCCCCGCAACGATTGCCGACAAGCATCGAGTCGCACTGGGTGTAGTTGCGCGCCCCGTCCGCCTTCGGCAGCACCTGCACCCGGCCGCGATACGAGTTGTTCCCCTCGCCCGCCGAGATGCCCTTCGAGACGATCGTCGACTTCGTGTTGCGCCCGATGTGGATCATCTTCGTGCCCGTATCGGCCTGCTGCTTGTTGTTCACCACGGCCACGGAGTAAAACTCGCCGACCGAGTTGTCGCCCTGCAGAATGACGCTCGGGTACTTCCACGTGATCGCGCTGCCGGTCTCCACCTGCGTCCACGAGATCTTCGCGTTCTCGTACGCCTTGCCGCGCTTCGTCACGAAGTTGTAGATGCCGCCGACGCCGTTCTTGTCGCCGGCATACCAGTTCTGCACGGTCGAGTACTTGATCGTCGCGCCCTTGAGCGCCACGAGCTCCACCACCGCCGCGTGCAGCTGATTCGTCGAGCGCTTCGGCGCCGTGCACCCTTCGAGATAGCTCACGTACGAGCCTTCGTCGGCGACGATCAGCGTGCGCTCGAACTGGCCGGTATCCGCCGAGTTGATGCGGAAGTACGTCGACAGCTCCATCGGACAGCGCACGCCCTTCGGCACGTACACGAACGAGCCGTCCGAGAACACGGCGCTGTTCAACGCCGCGAAGAAGTTGTCGCTGTACGGCACCACCGAGCCGAGATATTTCTCGACGAGCTCGGGATGCTCCTTCACCGCCTCACCGAGCGAGCAGAAGATGATCCCGTGCTTCGCGAGCTCGTCGCGCATCGTCGTGCCGACCGACACCGAATCGAAGATCGCGTCGACGGCGACGCCGCTCAGCGCTTTCTGCTCGTTGAGCGGAATGCCGAGCTTCTCGTACGTCTTCAGCAGCTCCGGATCGACCTCGTCGAGGCTGCCAAGCGGCTTCTTCGTCTTCGGCGCCGAGTAGTAGGAGATTCCCTGATAGTCGATCGGACCGTAGGTCACGTTCGGCCAGTGCGGCTCCTTCATCGTCAGCCAGCGGCGATACGCCTTGAGGCGCCACTCGAGCATGAACGCCGGCTCATTTTTCTTCGCGGAGATCGCGCGCACCACATCTTCGCTCAGACCGGGCGGCAGGGTATCCGCCTCGATGTCGGTGACGAAGCCGGCCTCGTACTCTCGGCTGATCAGGGATTCGATCGAACTACTCATAAGTCCTTTGCGTGTAGCAGTTTACGGGCTCAAGGCTCGCCAGGGCGCCACCGGCGTTCGCCGAGTCGCGAGGCAAGCCGAGCCAAGCAGATAAAATTACTCGGGTTTCCGCTCGGATGCAAAACGGCCGCCCTGGACCGCTCCGCGGGGCTATTTCCGGAAAAAGATCGTTGCCGCCGCAACCGCTGCGGCAACGACGAGCCCCAGCGCGACCCAGAGCCCCGCGGTCGCGCGGCGTGGGACGACGGTGAAACGTCCGGTCGAGAGCGTCGGATTCCGCAGCCCGATCTCTCCGGTGCCTCCCGGCACCTCGGCGATCGCCATTCCGCCCGGCAGCTCGCGCACGAACCGGAATTTCCGGTAGGCGATCTCGATCTCGTCGCCGTCCGAGAGCAGCAGCGGCGGTCCGATCCGGCGGCCGTTCACCGCCGTCCCCGACGACCCCATCGTGTGCAGCGCGAACCCGCCCGCCTCGCGGCGCACTTCCGCGTGAAAGCGCGACGCCGCCGGATCGCGCACGACGATCGCGTTCGAGCCGTCGCGGCCGAGCGTCGTCGAGCGGCTCGTCAGCGGATGCACGATGTCGCCGGCTTCGTCGACGAGAAACGCGGGATGGCCGTTCGTCTCCGGGGGAAGCAGACGCGGCTCCTGCTCGCTGAACAGAAACCGTCCATTGCCGGCCGAGATCACGTCGCCGTCGTTGAGCAGATGCGTCGTGCCGACGAGCTGGCGGCCGTTCACCGCGACGACGTTCGTCCTCGACGACGGCCGCAGGTTCACGTTCAGGCCGTGCACGACGAGCGTGAAATGCCGCGGCATCAGGTCCGCGGTCGCGATGCGCCAATCGGCGTCGGCGCCGCTGCCGACGACGATCTCACCGTCGCGAAGCTCGCGTGTCTGCACGCCGAAGGAGAGCCACATCTACGCGATCTCCGCGATCACCCGCCGCAGCAACGATGCGGCCAACGCCACCTTGTACTCGTTCTTCGACAGCGGCTCGGCGTCGTACAGCGCGCGCTCGGCGAGCGTCTCGATCGTGTCCTCGTCCAGATTGCCGGAGAAGACGTCCTCCTCGATCGACGATCCGACTCGCCATGGGCGCGGTGCAACCCCGCCAAGGACGATGCGCACCTCGCCGTTCGCGCGCTTGCACCCGGCGACGCTCACGAGCGCGAAGTCCCACGCCTCGCGTTGCATCAGCTTGTGGTAGCGCTGCGCGCCGCCGCGCGCCTCGGCCGGCAGCAGGATCGCAGCGACGAACTCGTCGCGCTCGAGAACCGTCTCGCGATCCAATCGCTCGGCCGGCAGGACATAGAACTCGTCGAGCGCGACGACACGCGTTCCGCTCGGCCCGACGATCTCCGCCGACGCGCCGAGCGCGGTGAGCGCAACCGCGGGATCGGACGGGTGGACGATGTAGCACGGGCCGCCGTCGAGGATCGCGAGATACTGATTCTCGCCGTCCTTCGCCGGGCAGATCGTGCCGCCGTTTTTGAGACAGGGGATGTTCTGCCGGAAGTACCAGCAGCGCGGGCGCTGGCAGAGATTTCCGCCGATCGTCCCCATGTGGCGGAGCGCCGGCGTGCCGACGACGCCGCACGCCTGCGCGAGTGCGGGGAAGTGCTCGCGCACGACGGGATGCATCGCGATGTCGGCGATGCGCGCCGACGCGCCGATTCGCACGCTGCCGTCGGCCGCTTCGGCGATCGCGTCGCTCCCGGGGATCGCGCGCAGATCGACGACGAGGTCCGGGCGCATGATCTCTTCCGAGATCGCGACAAGCAGGTCGGTCCCGCCGCCGAGCGAGACGGCGCCCTCGATGCCGAGCGACTTGCTGGCGTCGGCGATCGACGTGGCCCGTCGATAGAGAAACGGATGCGTGAGCGTCACGGAAATAAGAAAGGCGGGGCCGAGTGGCCCCGCCAGTATCGAGTGTCGCGAAGAGTCGCGGCTTAGTGGCTGCCCGAGCTTTCGTGCGCCGCGACCGCGTCGCCCGAGCCCTTGCCGTGCCAGGTGACATCGGTCGGATGACGGTACGTCTGCTTGTGGATGTACGTCACGACGACGATGCACACGACCGCCAGCGCGACGACGAACGAGGCGAAACCCCAGCCACCATAGGTGTCGGCAGGAACGTAGCGATCGGGATACTGGGCCATCTTGCAAGTCCTCTGAAAGGCGGGTCGGTTCGGACCGGTAATCTAGCAAGGCGCGGGATTCGGTACAGTACCCGGCGGACGGGAGGGAACCGCGGCGTCCGGATTCGGTAAGAATTGGCTTCGCGCGCAACCATTCCGAGGGTCCACGCTGTCTGATGTGGTGAGCGGGTCGTAAGTTGATGCCACCCGCCGCTTCAGCGT
This sequence comes from uncultured Gemmatimonadaceae bacterium, assembly GCA_966111935.1. Classification (GTDB taxonomy): domain Bacteria; phylum Gemmatimonadota; class Gemmatimonadetes; order Gemmatimonadales; family Gemmatimonadaceae; genus JAQBQB01. The sequence goes on along the minus strand of CBHWBX010000029.1, from coordinate 7,197 downwards.
ATTCGACGTGACTGTTCTTCGAGACGAGCTCCAGCGCACTTTGGGCGCCGCCTACACCCTCGACCGCGAACTGGGCGGAGGCGGGATGTCGACGGTGTTCGTGGCGCGTGACAACGCGCTCGGGCGTCACGTCGTCGTGAAGGTCCTGCCGTACGAGCTCGCGGCCTCGGTCTCTGTCGATCGGTTCAAGCGCGAGATCATGCTGTCAGCAGCGCTACAGCATCCGCACATCGTGCCGGTTTTGAGCGCCGGCGAGACGGACGGGCTGCCTTTCTTCATCATGCCGTTCGTCGAGGGAGAGTCGCTGCGGGCGCGACTCGCCCGCGGACCGCTTTCGGTCCGCGAAGCGGTGAGCATCCTCAAGGACGTCGCGCGCGCGCTCGTCTACGCGCACGGCCGCGGGATCATCCATCGCGACATCAAGCCGGACAACATCCTGCTCTCCGCGGGCTCGGCGACGGTCACCGACTTCGGCGTTGCGAAGGCGCTCTCAGCGTCCCGCGAAGGCGCGTCGCGCGACGCGAATCGGACGGGGACGATCACGCTCGTGGGGACGTCGATCGGGACGCCGGCGTACATGGCCCCCGAGCAGGCCGCCGGCGATCCGCTTACCGATCACCGCGCCGATCTCTACGCGCTCGGGATCGTCGGCTACGAGATGCTCGTCGGGACGCCGCCGTTCCATGGTCGCGCGCCGCAGCAGCTCCTCGCCGCGCAGCTCACCGAGCAGCCGTCGCCGATCGGCCACCGACGCTACGACGTCCCGGAAGCACTCGCATCGCTGATCATGCGGCTGCTCGAGAAGGATCCGGCGCAGCGTCCGCGGACGGCGGCCGAAGTCGCGCGCGCGCTCGAGGACCCGTCGGTGGTGAGCGGGACCTTCGCGTCGGCCCCGGCGCCGCCGGGGAAGCCGAAGCGCGTGCTCTGGGCGCTCGCCGGCGCGGGGATTCTCGCGTCCGTCGCCGCAGGGAGCGCATGGTTCACGAATCGCCGCGCGATCGCCGCACCAAACGTCGCCGCGCCCGTCACGGCCACGCCGGCCGCCGCGAAGTCGGTCGCGGTGATGCCGCTCGTCAACATCAGCCGCGACACCAGCGACGCCTACTTCGCCGCCGGCATGACGGCCGAGCTCACGAACGCGCTCAGCCGAATTCCGAACCTGCGGGTGGCGTCGGCCAACACGGGCGCGACGCGCGACCAGAGCGCGAACCCGACCGAAGTCGGCAAGCAGCTCAACGTCACGATGGTGCTCGTCGGCACCGTGCAGCGCGACGGCAGCCGTCTTCGTGTCACGGCACGTCTCGTCAACACGGGCGACGGCTTCACCGTCTGGTCGGACATGTACGAGCGCGACACGAAGGACGTGTTCAAGCTCCAGGACGAGATCTCGTCGGCGATCGTCGAGGCGATCTCGCCGGAGCTCGCGAGCGCATCCGCGTCGGTCGCCTCCGCCGCACCGGCCGCGGCGTCGGCCGCGGTGTCGGCCGCGGCGTCGCCGGGGTCGGCGAATCACGGCACGAACGATCTCCAGGCATACGACCTCTATCTTCGTGGCCGCTACTTCTTCGACAAGCGTGGCGAGCCGAATCTGCGCCGCGCCCTCGACTACTTCCGCGAGGCGGCGAAGAAGGATCCGTCCTTCTCGCGTGCGTACGCGGGCATCGCCAACGTCTACGCCATTCTGCCGCTCTACGCGAACGTGCGCGTCGACTCATTGCTCCCGCTGGCGATGCAGTCGATCGACAAGGCGATCGCGCTCGACAGCACGCTCGCCGAAGCGTACGCGTCGCGTGCGACGCTGCTCCAGGCGAGCTGGCGGTGGGCCGACGCCGAGCGCGATTACCAGCGCGCGCTGCGACTCGACCCGAACTACGCGTCGGCGCATCAGTGGTACGGCGAGCTGCTGCTCATCAACGGCCGCTCGAGCGAAGCGCAGGCACAGTTGAAGCGCGCGACGGAGCTCGACCCGCTCTCGCCGATCACCTTCGGCTCGTACGCGATGGCGCTCGCCTCGACGCATGCCACCGACGCCGCGATCGCCGCCGGCCGTCGCGCCGTGGAGCTCGACTCGACGCTCCTCGTCACGCGCTTCATGCTCGGCGCGGTCTATCTCCAGGCGGGCAGGATTCCGGATGCCGTTCGCGAGCTCGAAGCGGGCAACCGGCTCGATCCGTCGTCCGTGATCAACTCGGGTCTGCTCGGCTATGCATACGCGCGCGCCGGCAACAAGCCTGCGGCGACGCGGATCGCGAAGGATCTCGAGAGCGCGGTCGGCCAGGTGAGCGGCGCCGCCGGCGCTGCCGCGCGCGTCTACATCGGCCTCGGCGACAACGATCGCGCGTTGACGCTCCTCGACCGCGCGGTGCGCGACCGCGACTCGTTCTTCTCGAGCGAAGTGCTCTCTGAAAGCTTCTTCGATCCGATCCGTTCCGATCCGCGCTTCGCGTCGGTCGTCACGCGTGTCGGCCTCGACCGCAAAGTGCTGACGAAGTAGCGCGTTGCAACGCAAACGTTTCTCGCTCGTCCTTTAGGCGATGCGCTCGACCACGTTCCTTGCTCTCCTCGCCCTTGCCGCCTCCTGCACGCGGCCGGTGCTCTACTATCCGGGCTCCGAAGTCGCGCCCGCGGCGGCTCCTGCGCCCCAGCCCATGCTCGCCGGCTCGCCGTCATCCGCGCCCGCCGACATGAGCGCGATGAGCGATGAGGACTACCTGCGATTCCGCCGTCTCGTCGTCCCCGTGGCGGGCGCGAACATGGCCAAGGTCCCCGACACCTTCCTCGACGCCCGCGACGGCGGTGAGCGCGTCCATCGCGCGATCGACATCCTCGCGCCGCGCGGCACGCCGATTCTCGCCGCCGATGACGGCAAGATCCTGCGGATGTCGACGAACAACCTCGGCGGCATCACGATGTACACCGTCGATCCGTCGAGCCGGATCGTCTATTACTACGCGCACATGGATCACTACAACGACGCCATGTACGCCGGCCGCGCGATCGTCCGCGGCGACACGCTCGGGTTCGTCGGCACCACCGGCAACGCGCCGAAGGACACGCCGCATCTGCACTTTCAGATCATGCGGTGGCCCGCCGACGGCAAATACTGGAACGGCGATCCGATCGATCCGTTCGAGTTCCTTGGCGGGGTGCGGCGCGGCGCCGGCCAGAACCTCGTGGCTCATCCGTTCGACCTCGACTGATCAGCGCCCGCCGGCGCTGTATCTTCCAGTCATGCCATTGACCTCGAAGGAACGCGCCGAGTTGCGCGGCGAAGCCCATCATCTCACGGCCGCGGTGCACGTCGGCCAGCACGGCATCACCGACGCGCTGAAGCAGACGCTCGACGATGCGCTGCGCACGACGGAGCTCGTGAAGATCCAGTTCGGCCGCAACGCCGACGTCGACGTGAAGGACGCCGCCAACGACCTTGCCCAGGCGATGAGCGCCGACGTCGTTCAGGTGATCGGCAAGACCGCGACGCTCTATCGCGAGAATCCGGAGCTCAAGCGCAAGAACGGCATGCCGCCCTGGCGCAAGCAATAGGCGCTACGCCTCTTCGCCGTCCCAATCCGTCAACGCCACGACAACGACCGTCAGCGCCGTGAGACCGAAACAGAAATTCCGCGCCGCCTTGTGCTCGGAGAAGCCGAGCACCCACGGCAGCGCCGGAAGCACCGCGGCGATCGCGAGCTCGGTCGCGCCGTGTACCTTGAACGGCACGACGCGCTTCACGCTCAACGGATAATCCGTCACCGCCGACAGGCTCGTGTAGCTCGCGGCGAGTGATTCGCACAGCACTCGCGCCGGCTTCGGAAAATCCATCAGCATCGGAGCCGCCGCGACCGCGGCGGACGTCGTGTAGTCGAGAACTCCGTGAATTCGCGGACTGATCGGTTTGCGCATCGCTGCTCCTCGAGTGGGGGAGCAGCCATGGCAACGCGCGTGCCCTTCAGCGCAATGCGCTCAAGACTCTCCACGGCGTGAGCGGGATCTCGCTCATCTCCACTCCGAGCGCATCCGCCACGGCGTTGGCAATCGCCGGCGCGGTGCCGATGATCGGCGGCTCGGCGAGTCCCTTCGCGCCGGTGTGATTCGCGACGACGTCCGGTACGTCGACGAAGAAGGCATCGATCTTCGGGATGTCGGCGAGCGTCGGGATCTTGTAGTCGTGCATCGTCGGGTTCATCGACACGCCGAGCCGCTCGTCGAGAATGCGCTCCTCGAACAGCGCGTAGCCGAGCCCCTGAATGATTCCGCCCTCGAGCTGGCTCTCGGCGAGCGTCGGGTTGATGATCCGGCCGGAGTCGTGCGCCGACACGATGCGCAGCACGCGTACGCGGCCCGTCTCGACGTCGACCTCGACCTCGGCGAACTGCGCGCCGAACGCGGCGATCGTCGTCTTGTCGGGATTCGGTCCGCGGCTCCCCTGACCGATGATCATCACGTCGCCGAGCTTTTCGCAGACGTCGCGGATGTTCATGCACTTGTCGTTCGACTTCGCGTGGATCTCGCTGTCGTGCGACTCGAGATCGCCCGGCGTCGTGTCCATCATCCCGGCCGCGGCGTCGAACAGCGCGTCTCGCGCTTCCTCGGCAGCGACGCGCACGGCCGGTCCGACCGATGCCGTCGTGATCGAGCCCCACGAGTTCGACGCGAACGGCAGCCGCTCGGTATCGCCGAGCACCGTGCGGACGTCGCTCACCTTCGCGCCGATCACCTCGGCCGCGATCTGCGCCATCACGGTGCGCGCGCCGGTGCCGAGGTCCTGCGCGCCGGTGAGCACTTCGATCGTCCCGTCGCGGTTGAGGCGTACCGTCGCATATGCCGGCGGACCGCCGCCCGCGCCCCAGATCAGCGAGGCCATCCCGACGCCGCGACGGAACCGGCCGGTCGCGCGCCGCCTGGTCGTGCGCGTCTGCGTCCAGCCGAATCGCTCCGCACCCTCGGCGTAGCACGCATCGAGCGCCTTGTGCGAATAGGCGCGCCCCTTTTCCTGATCGTGCTGCGCGTAGTTGCGCCGCCGCAGCTCGAGCGGATCGATCTCGAGCTCGCGCGCCAGAGCGTCCATCGCGCACTCGAGACCGACCGCGCCTTCGACATGCCCCGGCGCGCGGAACGACGTCATCGCCGACGTGTTCGTGTACACGAACGTCTCGGCGGTGCGCACGTTGTCGCAGCGATAGAGCTCGTGATAGATCTTTCCAGGGCTCGCGAGCCACCCGCCGATGCCGAGGGGGATCGTCGCCTCGAGCGTGATCGCCGTCAGCGTTCCGTCGCGCGCCGCGCCGAGCGTGACACGCTGGATCGTCGCCGAGCGATTGCCGGCGTCGGTCTGCTCGCCTTCACGGTCGAGGATGCAGCGCACCGGCTGTCCGACTTTGCGCGCCAGCGCGACCGCGGCGTAGGTGGCGTGCGATGCACCGTTCTTCGCGCCGAACCCGCCGCCCATGTAGTTCTTGATCACGCGCACCGTCGAGAGCGGCCGGTCGAACGCCTTCGCGACGTCGGCGCGCGTCATGAAGATGCCCTGCGTCGACTCCCACACCGTCAGCTGGTCGCCCGACCATTCGGCGACCGCGCCGTGCGGCTCGAGCGCCGTGTGCAGCGCGACCGGTGTACGATACTCGCGCGTGATCGTCACGTCCGCGCTCGCAAGCGCCTCGGCGACGTTCCCGCGCTCGCTGACGCGCGGCGAGTTGCGCGGCGTGTTGCCCGACGGGCGCACGCGCGGCGCATCCGGTCGCAGCGCGTCCTCCGGCGTGGCGACGTGCGGGAGGACGTCGATCTCGAGCACGACGGCATTCAGCGCGCGTTCGGCGATCTCCAGCGAATCGGCGCAGATCGCGGCGAGCGGCTGGTTCGCGTACTGGATCTCGCGGTCGAACAGCCGCACACCGTCGACCTTCACGTTCGGGACGTCGTCGATGCTGATCGCGCCGCGCACGCCGTCGAGGGCGAGAGCGGGGGCGAGATCGAGCGCCGTCACGCGTCCGCGCGCCACCGGTGCGCGCAGCAGCACCGCGTGCAGCATCCGCGGCAGGTCGATGTCGGCGGTGTAGCGCGCCGAGCCGGTGACCTTCTCGAGCGCATCCATGCGCACGACGCGCTGTCCGACGACGCGCAGGTCGGCATCGTCGCCCCAGGGCGCCGGCTCGCGCGCCGGCAGCTCGACGACCTTCGTCTCTTCCCGCCCTTCGACCTCGACCTTCGTCGTGACGAAGCGCTTGGTCATCGCGGGGCCTCGGCGGCGGCGAGAATGGCGCGGACGATCTTCGGGTAGGTGCCGCAGCGGCAGAGGTTGCCGCTCATCCCGCGCACGACGTCGTCTTCGGTCGGATTCGGGATCTCCCGCAGCAGCGAGATCGCCGCGAGGATCTGTCCCGGGGTGCAGAAGCCGCACTGAAGCGCGTCATGCTGGATGAACGCTTCCTGCACGGGATGAAGTTCGGTGGTTTTCCCGACTCCCTCTATCGTGGTAATTGCGCGATTCTCACATGCCGCCGTCAACGTGAGACAGGCGTAGGCCGAGCTCCCGTCGAGAAGGACTGTACAGGCACCGCATTCGCCGCGTCCGCAGACGAGCTTCGTGCCGGTGAGCTGGAGGCGATCGCGCAGGGTCGAGAGCAGCGCCTCGTGGCCCGGGGCGGTGACGTCGTGCGTGGCTCCGTTGACGGTGAGGCGCATGCAACTATCTTAGCTTCTACCCCCCGATATCGCAGGACCATCCGAGGCAACGCATGCCCTACGTCATCACCGAAGCTTGCATCAATACGAAGGACCGCGCCTGTGTCGACGTCTGCCCTGTCGACTGCATCTACGAGGGTGAGTCGCAGCTGTACATCCACCCGGACGAATGCATCGATTGTGGTGCCTGCGAGCCGGAGTGCCCGGTCACGGCCATCTTCCCCGAAGAAGACGTCCCCGGCCATCTGAAGCAGTACATTCAGATCAATCGGGACGTGTTCAAGAGCGATAACCCGCCGGGACGGCCCCAGAAGTAGGCCGCGGAGCGCCCGAGCGCTTCGCGCGGGTTGGGCCGTCGCTGCGCGACGGCGGAGGGGCCAGCAACGCTGGCGGAAGGGCGCGCTGAGCGCGCTGGAAAGACAGAACGGCGTCTCGGAATCCGAGGCGCCGTTTGTGTTTATCCGCGCCGAACGGCGCCCTTCCGCCGGCAACGCCGGCCCATCCGCGATCGAG
>CBHWBX010000028.1:0-17695 GCA_966111935.1 uncultured Gemmatimonadaceae bacterium | reverse complement strand
GCACGACACCGTGACCTACGTGCGGTTCGTGTTCGTCGGTGACGCGAAGAGCGTGGCGCTCGTCGGCGACTTCAACTCCTGGGGCGCGACTCCAGTGCACCTGACGTCGGCCGGCTCCAAATCATCGTGGTCGGCGTCGGTGCCGCTGCCGAAGGGCCGTCACGAATACGCGTTCATCGTCGACGGCAAGCAGTGGGTGCCGGATCAGTTCGCGCCGACGAGCTCCGACGAGTTCGACGCGCCGAGCTCCGTGATCACGATCGGGGACTGAGTGGGTCGTCGAGCGATCGGTATGGTCATCGCCGGCCTCCTGTGGATTTCGCATAGGGCGCCGGCGCAGCAACGCGTGCTCTCGAGTGTCGATCTTTCCGGCACGAGCATCTGGTACGGTGACAGTCTGCACGCGTCGGGGGCGTCGGTCAGTCCCGCGGTGCGGCTCGACTGGTCGCGCGCCACACTCGCCGCGAGCGCGGAGCTGTCGGGACTCGGCGGTGGGAACGTGAGCACGCAGGGGATGCTTGCGCCATCGATCGTCACGTCGGCGTTCGGGTCGTTTTTCGGAGAGCTCGCCGGATCGTTGGCTGGAAGCTCTCATCAGGACGGCACGCACACCGGGCAGGTGCTCGGCATTGCTCGGGGATATTTCACGCATGGAGCGAGCGGCGCCTGGATCGGAGGGGGCGCGGGAAGCACGTGGGATGGATTCACCTGGCGCGGCCTGCGTCAGGGCGAGGCCGGTGTGTGGATGGATCGTGATGGTGTCACGACGCTCGCGACGATCACTCCGGTGTCCGTCGCCGGCGGCATCGACTACACCGATCTCCAGCTCGCGCTGCGGTATCCGTCGACGGGCTACGAGCTCGGCGCATCGGGCGGATTTCGGACCGGAGCACATAGCGTCGCGATCGGCGGTACGTCACGAGCGTGGGGGATGGTGAGCCTGCTGCGTTGGGTCGCGCCGCGACTGGCGATCGTCGCGAGCGCGGGTTCGTACCCAGTCGATCTCACTCAGGGATTTCCGGGGGGACGATATGCGACGCTCGCATTGCGAGTCGCGTCGGCAAGCTCCCGGCTTCCGGCGCCGGGCGCAACGAGCAGCGAACGCGACGCGAAGGCGACGACATCCAGCATGTTGCCGACGCTCGAGGTGCGAAGCAGCGGAGCGCGGCGCGTGTTCCGTGTGTATGCGCCGGCTGCGCAGAGCGTCGAGCTGTCGGGAGACTTCACGCAATGGCAGGCCGTCGCACTGACGCGCGGCGATGCCGGCTTCTGGACGCTCACGCGAACGATCGCGTCAGGCACGTATCAGGTAAATGTGCGTACGAATGGCGGACCGTGGATCGCGCCGGCGGGGCTTCTCACGACGCGCGACGAATTCGGCGGAATCGCCGGCGTGTTGACGTTCGAGTGACGCGAAGACCAATCGGTGCAGTCATGACTGTGAACATGACACGTTGGACGAGGTGAAGGCATGCAGCCCATCAAGCTTTTCTTCAGCGCGGCGACGATCGCGCTGGTGTCGGGAACTCTCGCGGCACAGACGCCGGCGACGGATCCATCGACGCGACTCAAGCAAGTGCTTCCGGCCGAGGTCGCGACGCGCGTGCTCGCGGTGATCGAGAAGGCGCGGTCGCGGGATCTGCCCGCAGACGCGCTCGAAAATCGTGCACTGAAGTTCGCCGCGCGCGGCGTCGATCCTCGGGCGATCGAGCAATCGATCGCCGAGCAGGCCGATCGCATGACGAAGGTGCGTGACACTCTTCAGCGCGTGCGCGGCCGCAAGCCGGATGCGGATGAAGTGGAAGCGGGCGCCGAGGCGCTGCGCAAAGGAGCCGACGGCGCGAAGGTGAGCGCGCTCGCGAAGAGCGCGCCGTCGGGACGCTCGCTCGCCGTGCCGTTCTACGTCATCGGCAGTTTGATGGATCGCGGTCTTCCGTCCGACTCGGCGCTCGCGCGCGTCGCGGCCGGACTCAGGGCGCGTTCGACGGATCGCGATCTCGAAGCATTGCCGAATCAGCTTCCGAGTCAGGCGATGGGACGCGGGAACAAGCCGGCGGAGACGGGACGCGATCTCGCCGAGACGAAGCGTCCGGGTGCGGCCGCCGGGGCGGGGCAGAATGGAAACGGGCAGGGTGGTCCGCCGCAGGGCGTCCCGCAGAACGCCGGTGCGAAGGGGCGCCCGACGACGCCCGGCAAGCCGTCGACGCCGCCGGGAAAGAAGCCCTAGTCGGCGCGCGGCCGAATCGTCGGCCGAGACAATCCTACGATCCCGATGACCGCTCCATCGTGCTGCACCGGAATGTCGGTGACATGCGCGAGGAGCGGTTTTCCGTCGCGGCGCTGCAGAAGGAAGTCACCCTCCCACCGTTCGCCGCGCTTCAGCTGCTCCATGATCGCGGCGGCTTCGTCGGCCGTCGTGCGCGTTGGCGTGACGTCGATGATGTTGCGCCCCATCGCCTCGTCGGCCCGCCAGCCGTACATCGACTCGGCGCGCACGTTCCAGTAGAGAATCGTTCCATCGGAATCGGTCGCGATCACCGCGACGTCGGTGGTGTCGTGAACGAGCGCTTCAGCGCGAACGGCGGCGATACGAAGAGGCATCTCGCAAGGTCGCCTGCCGCCACTCTTGTCGCCAGAGAGAAGTGCGATGCATGTTTTCCGGTCACTCGCGCGGAGACGCGTCGATGGAAAACGGTACGCTGGCGTGCGCTCGTTGGATCTGCCCGATCGTGACCGCGGCACTGCTCGGATGCAATCGCTCGCATACGCCGGAGGCGGCGAGCGTGCGCGATTCGGTATTCGTCGCCGGCACGAAGATCGGCGTCGCGCCCCCATCCGACATCAAGGACGGCGAGTGGAGCCTGCCGGCGCGCGATTACGCGAGCAGTCGCTACAGTAACCTCGCGCAGATCACGCCGGCGAACGCGGCGAACCTCAAGGTCGCGTGGACTTTCTCGACCGGCGTGCTGCGCGGGCATGAAGGGCAGCCGCTCGTCGCGAACAACACGATGTACGTCATCACGCCCTATCCGAACGTGGCGTATGCGATCGACCTGACGCAGCCGGGCTTTCCGCTCAAGTGGAAATACCGTCCGGAGAACGCACAGGCGGCCGTCGGCATCGCCTGCTGCGACGTCGTGAATCGCGGGGCGACGCTCGCCGACGGAAAGCTCGTCTACAATCTGCTCGACGGCCACACCGTCGCCGTCGACGCGGCCACCGGCACCGAACTGTGGCGCACGAAGATGGGCGACATTCAGAAGGGCGAGACGATCACGATGGCGCCGATCGTCGCGAAGGGAAAAGTCTACGTCGGATCGAGCGGCGGCGAGATGGGCGTGCGCGGCTGGATCGCCGCCCTCGATCTCGCGACGGGCAAGCAGCTCTGGCGGGCATACAACGTCGGCCCCGACGCCGACATGCACGTCGGAGCGCGCTTCAAGCCGTTCTATCCACAGGACCGCGGCACGAACCTCGGCGTGTCGTCGTGGCCCGGCGATTCGTGGAAGGTCGGCGGCGCGGCAGTCTGGGGATGGCTCTCGTACGATCCGGAGCTCAATCTCATCTATCACGGCACGTCGAACCCTGGGCCGTGGAACGGCAATCAACGCCCGGGTGACAACAAGTGGACCGCAGCGATCATCGCGCGCGACGCCGACAGCGGCGACATGGTGTGGGCATTCCAGCCGACGCCGCACGACATCTGGGACTTCGACGCCGTCAACGAGAACATCCTCGTCGATCTCCCGATGAACGGGGTGACGCGCAAGGCGCTCGTTCACTTCGATCGCAACGGCTTCGCCTACACGATGGATCGCGCGACGGGGGAAGTGATTCTCGCGAAACCGTTCGTGCCGATGAATTGGGCGTCGGGTGTCGACCTCAAGACGGGAAGACCGGTCGTCAACGTCGACAAGGCGACGGCGCAGGGGAAGAACGTCAAGGACATCTGCCCCTCGCTCGAAGGCGGAAAGAATCAACAGCCCGCCGCGTTCTCGCCGAAGACGGGGTTGTTCTACGTGCCGACGAACAATCTCTGCATGGACTTCGAGGGACGCGAAGTCATGTACATCGCCGGCACGCCGTACATCGGCGGGAATGCTCCGGAGAAGGGAGGTCCAGGCGGCTACAAGGGCGAGTTCATCGCCTGGGACGCTGTCAACGGGAAGAAAGTATGGGGCATCCAGGAGCCGTATCCGGTGTGGAGCGGCGTCCTCGCGACGGCGGGGAACGTCGTCTTCTACGGGACGCTCGACGGCTGGTTCAAGGCGGTCGACGCGCGGAACGGGAAGGTGCTCTACCAGATGAAGGTCGGTTCGGGCGTCGTTGGCGCGCCAATGACCTATACCGGACCCGACGGTAAGCAATACGTCGCCGTGTATTCCGGCATCGGCGGCGACATGGGACTGCTCATTGCGGGAGATGTCGCTGCCAATCTCCCGTACGACGTGCGCGAGCGAGGCACGACGCTGCCCGATCTGGCGCGCTATACGTCGTGGGGTGGGATGCTTTTCGTCTTCTCGCTATGAATCGATTCTTCGTTCCACTCAGCATCGCCGCGCTGAGCCTCATCGCGGTTCGAATCTCGAACGCGACGCAGTCGGCGCCCGTCCACGCGCAGGCCGGCAATCAGCCGACCTACTTCGTCGAGCATCCCGATCACATTCAGCCGGGACTCGCCTTTACCGGGCGTTGGGCACAGCTCGCGAATCCATACGAGAACGACGCGCAGAAGATCGCCGATGGCGGAAGACTGTTCATCTCCTACAACTGCATGGACTGCCACGGCGCCGAGGGCTCCGGCGCGATGGGGCCGAGTCTGCAGGATGGACGCTGGCACTTCGGCGGAACGGCGGGCGACGTCTTTCAGTCGATCTACGAAGGACGGCCCGACGGAATGCCCGCGTGGGGCGGGCGTATCGCCGACGATCAGATCTGGCGGCTCGTCGCCTACGTGCGTACGCTCGACAAGGGACACTCCGTGGCGACCGAGAACTTCACCGGCAAGACCATCGCGCGCAGCGGCCACTGAACTCAATGCATCGAAGCGACAATCCATCGCGCGACACCATCATCGCCGAGCTCGAGGAAGTCTATCGCGGCCCGGCGTGGCACGGTCCGTCGTTGCTCGAATCGCTCCACGGCGTCGATGCGCGCGTCGCATCGCGCCGACTCGGCGAGAACCGCAACACGATCTGGGAGCTCGTGCAGCATCTCACGCACGGGCGGCATCTCCTCATCGAGCGGCTCACGCAAACACAGTTCGACTATCCGAGCGCCGTGCGCGAGCCGTGGTGGCCCGTCGCCGCGGAGGACACGAGCGAGGCTGCATGGCGCGGCGAGCTTCGCCTCCTCGAGCAGTATCATCGCCAGCTCGTCGATGCGGTCCGCGCCGCGACCGACGCGCAACTGGCCCGTCGTCCATCCCCCGGCGACCAGACGCTCGCGCAGCAGCTGCTCGGCATGGCGATTCACGACGCCTATCACGCCGGGCAAATTCGTCTCATTGCGCTCGCCTCGACGTCACAAGACGTTTGATCGCCCGTCTCACGACGCGACACGCGAGGTTTGTCGCGTTTCGCAATTCGGACACGATTACCGAATCGTGATGCCTGGCCCGAAGCGCATCACTTCCAAATGATTCGCGCGGCGATGGTGATCGGTGCCCGCCCGGGTGTGTGATTTGCAGTCATTGCCGACGCCCTTGCCCACCAGGAACCGTTTGACTCCGACCTCGTCGACTGTAACTCCGTCGCCGTCGCACGCGCGCCGCACTTACACTGATCCGTCCCTCCGCTCACTCGGCGCCATTTTTGGACAGTCGCCGTTTGCCCCGAGCGCCGGTCTGCTCAACAACGCCGAGATCGTGGTCTGGCAGTCGTCGCGCCGGTTGGTGATCGCCGTCACAATCGGCTTCATGGGAGTCATGCTGCGGCTCCTTGGCGTCGTGAACGGTCCGATCTGGCCGATCCTCGCGATCGTCCCGGCGTACATCGCGGTCGTTGCGCTGCTGACCGTCGCGATCGAGCGCCGCCATCAGGTGTCCCGTCGCGCGCTCAACATGCTCGCTCTCGCCGACATCGTCGCGGTATTCATGACGGTGTGGCTCGTGACCGAGCCGGAGTTCTATCCGCGCGCGCTCTTTCTGAGTTTGCTCGCGCTCCAGTTCACTCAGATGTTCTTCGGCCGCTCTCCGGCGGTCACCGTCGTCATCGGATCGATGGTCGGCTATGTGGCGCTGCTCGGGATGTCGGCGATGCGCGGCTATCCGATCGACTGGATCGAGGAAGTGTGGATCGTCGCGCTGTACCTGCTCGTGTCGATCAACGGCATGGCGCTCCAGGCGAGCGCGAATCGCCGCCTCACGGCGCTCGTCGATCTCTTCGCTTCCGCGCAGCGCGGCGACTTCTCGCGGCCATTCATCGAGGAGCGCGACCGCGAGCCGGACGGCATCACTCTACTCGGACGCGCGTACAACCATCTGCGCTCCGAGCTCGCGACGATGGTGCTCAACGACACCCTCACCGGATGTCTGAACCGCCGCGGCTTCGAGCACGCGCTCAATCAGGCGATCGTGCGCGCGATGCGCCGGCAGAGCGAGATCGCGCTCCTCGCGATCGACATCGACCATTTCAAGACGATCAACGACACCGTCGGCCATCTCGCCGGCGATACGGTGCTGCGCGAGCTCGCCGAGCTGCTCTCGCATTCCTCGCGTGCCGGGGATGTCGTGGGGCGTGTCGGCGGCGAGGAGTTCGTCGTGCTCCTGCCCGATGCCGACAGCGAGACGGCCGGCGTCGTCGCCGAGCGGATCATGGCCGCGGTGCGGCAGCACGGATTCCGCACGGTGCGCGGCCGACTCAAGGTCACCGTGAGCATCGGCATCGCCTGCGAGCAGGTCGAAGACGCCTACGTCGCCGGCGCGCTGCGGGCGCGCGCCGACGAGGCGTTGTACGTCGCGAAGCGGCTCGGCCGCAATCGCGTCGTGATGTGGGCGCCGGGCATCCGCTCGAACGCGACGCCGCCGTGGACGGCGCTCGCGGCGATCGTCTGACCGGCGCCGCGCGCTACATCATCATGTAACCCTGACGGATCGCCGGCAGCGATCCGATCAGCCAGATCAACACGCCGAACCACACCGCCGAGCCCTTCGCGATCTTGCCGGTGACGTAGATGCCGATCGCGAGCAGCGCGGTCTCCCAGAGGATCGTCACGTCGAGACGACCGAGCAGCGCGAACAGGATCGGATTCGTCGCGTCGGGATCGAAGAACCGGGCCGGGCCCAACGAGAGCTGCTGCGCCGACGTGAGCGTCGACGTATCGAGCAGCAATCCCTGCACGCCGCCGGCGACGGAGCTCAGCACGCGCGGGAAGTACGCCCACGCGGCAACGACGAGCGCTTCGTTGAACGTCGTCTTCGCGCCGAAGATCTTCGACACGAGCCACGTCACGAGCCCGACCACGAACATCGTGATCAGCATCATCGGGCCGATCGCGCAGCGCGCGATGTTCATCGAGAAGCCGCGCATCTTCTCGACGCTCGCGGCCGCCGCCGGATTCTGCGCGACCGCCTTCGCCGTGTTCCGCGCGAACTCCGCCTCGAAGACCGGCGAGAGTGTGTTGAACGTGGCGGCGGTGATGACGCCGATCAGAATCGCGACGAACAACATCGGCGGCCACGCGCTCTTGTCCTTGCGTCGGCGATAGACCTCCGCCGGGTGTACGAAGATGTCGATGACGTCTTCCCAGAACGACGGCTGTGCGGGCGGCGTGCCCGCGACAGTGCTGCCGGTGATGTCGGTCATGTGCCCTCGCCGGTGGTGAGACGGTCCTGACGATTCGCCGCCGCGCCGAGCATCCCGCCGAGTCCCATCGACTCGACGGCGGTGCTGGGAACGAGCATCAGTGCGCCCTTCTCCTTGAGTCCTTCGTAGAGGATGTTCATGGCGCGAAGGTGGAGCGCGGTGGGATTCTCATGATACGACTTCGCCGCCTGTTCGAACAGATGGGCGATCTCGACCTCGGCCTCGCCGAGGATGATGCGCGCCTGCTTCTCGCGCGACGCCTGGGCCTCGCGCGACATCGCGTCCTGGAGCGACGTCGGGATCACGACGTCGCGCATCTCGACCGACTGCACGGTCACGCCCCACGGCGTGCACCGCTCGTCGATCAGCTTCTGGAGCTCGCCTTCGACGCGCTCACGTCCGCGCAGCAGCTCGGTGAGCGCCGTGCGCCCGATGATGTCGCGCAGCGCGGTCTGCGCGGCCCAGCTCACGGCGCGGGTGTAATCCTGCACCTCGAGCGCGGCCTTCTCCGGATCGAAGACCATCCAGAAGAGCACGGCGTCGACGTTCACCGGAACGGTATCCGACGTGAGCGTCTCCTCGGCGTTGAAGTTCGACGTGATGACGCGCTGGTCGATCCACGTCGTGACCGAGTCGATGAACGGCACGATCCAAAACAGGCCGGGGCCGCGGGCGCCGATGTACTTGCCGAGCCGGAGGACGATCGCGCGCTCCCACTGCTGCGCGACCTTCGGCGACTGGGCGAGCGTGAAGCCGAGGAGGATGCCGGCGATCGCGCCGGCAGGAGTTCCGATGCTCTGGCTGACGAGTACCCCCGCGCCGACGAAGACGATGAAGATGAAGAACGCGATGATGTTGAAGCGCACGCCGACCTGCGGCACCTGCGGCGTGCGTGCGCGAGCGCGTTTGGCAGCTGGCATTTCAGGACTTCTCCTTGGTCTGACGCGTCTCGAGAGCCTTCACGTACTGGATGACCTCGTGAAGAGGGATGCCGATTGCCGACGCGTCGGCGAGCAATCGGTCGACGAGCGGCCGCAGCTCGCGTTCGCGATCGCGGCGGTTCGTCACGGGAGCAGGCGGCGGATTATCGCGGACGAAGGTCCCGATGCCGCGCTGCGTAGCGAGCACGCCGGCCCGTTCGAGCTCGGCGTAGACTTTGGCGACGGTGTTCGCGTTGACCTTGAGGTCAACGGCGAGCTGCCGGACGGTCGGCAGCCGGTCGCCGGTTCTGAGCTTCCCCGCCGCGATCGCCGCGCGAATCGCGCGCTCGAGCTGCGCGTAGAGGGGAGTGGGATCGGAGGGGTCGAGAGAGAACATGGAGGCGTCGCATTGTACTAGTGTACTAGTACAATGCGCAAGCCCGGACGGGGCATGGGACCTTAGCCTGGCATCGGCTAAAATGCTGTCATTGAAGGGATTAGGGGCTAGGGGTTGGGGGCCAGGAACGACAAAGGGCGTTATGGATCACGCCCATAACGCCCTTCCTCGCCCCTAACCCCTAGCCCCAACGAGCGTCGCCCTCACGACACCCGGTACTACGGTCCTACGACCCCCGAATCACCAAGTCCTTCAAGGCTTCCTTCACCCGCGGATCCTCCGACCGTGACAACTGATTGATCGCGCTCCGTCTCACCGACACGTTCTCCTCCGCCTTCACGATCGCCAACAGCTTGTCGATCGCCGCGCGCTCGCCGTTCCGCATGTAGAGCGAGATCAGCGACTGCTTCATTTGCGGATCGGTGGTCGTGTCGTAGAGCTTGATCAGCTCCGCGATCGGCGCGCCGGCGCGGCTCGCGGCTTCGGTCGCTCGACGACGCAGCGCGATCGTCTGGTTGCCGTCCTGTGCGAGGGCGAGCAGCCAGCGCACGTTCTCGGCGCCACCCATGTCGGCGACGGCGGAGAAGACCGCTTCGCGGGTGTTGTCGCTGCGCAGCGACGGATAGAGCTCGCGGAGCAACGCGGCATCCTGCGCCGTCGCATACTGCTGGCCCAGCGAGCGAAGCGCGACGCGAAGCACGTCGTCGGGGAGATCGGTGCGGCGCACGGCCTGCCGCAGATACTGGCGGGCGCGAGGATCGCCCGAGTTCGCGAGCACCTGCATCGATTCGCGGGCAAGCCAGTTGCTCTGGGTCTGCTGCGAGAGCTGCACGAGCGGCGGAATGCCGGCACCGTGATCGAGGCGGCCGAGCACCGAGAGCGCGCCCTGACGCACATTCTGATTGTCCGACTCGTCGCGCGCGATCGCGAGGATCGGATCGGTCACGCTCGCGGGAATCGTCTGGAGCCCTTCGGTCGAGCGGCCCATGAAATCGAGCGCGCGGCGGCGCGTGTCGCGAGCCAGCTGCGCGTTGCGCGCGATCGCGACGAGCGTCGGCGCCGTGTTGGCGCCGTCGGCGAGCATCGCCGGAGCGATCGCGTCGCGGCCGGCGCGGCCCTCGACCTTCGTCGCGAGACTGAGCAGATAGTCGGCGGCGTCCTGGCTGCGGACCTGCCCGAGATCGGTGACGCCGCGCAAGGTGCTGTCGACCGGACCGACGTACGTCTGTACAGACAGCGGCATCTTGTCCGCGCGATCGATGACGACGCGCACCGGACCGGGGACGCACGGATCATTGCGATAGCCGTCGCCATACCAGGTGCCGTTGTACATCCCCGGACCCGTCGAGTAGTAGGTGCGGCCGTTGCCGCAGACACCGGGACGCGCCGGGAAGCTGAACTGCACGCGGCCGTCCGGGGCCGAATTCACGCGGGACTCGAGCGACTGCGCGGCGAGCGTCGGAGCGGCCGCCGCGACGAGCGCGGCGGCGAGCGAGAGTCGAGAGACACGGATCATGGCTTCTTCCCGTCGAGGATGTCCATGAGGAGCTGCGTGGCGCGCGGATCCTTCTTGTTCATCAGCGCGTTGATCGCCTGCGTGCGGTTCTGGATCACCGTGCTGTTGCGAACGATGTCGATCAGCTTGTCGGTCGCTTCCTGATCCTTGCGATTCCCGAGCATGCTGATGATCCGGTTGCGGATCTCGTACGATTCCGCCGACGCGTCGTAGAGCTTCGCGAGATCGGCGGTCGTGATCGTCGGCGAGCGCGAGAGACGCGACAGCGCGTTGGCGCGCACGGAGCTCGATTCGTTATTGTTGCGCGCGACCGAGATCACCCACTGGTCATTCTCGCTGCCGCCCATGCGGGAGACGGCGTTGAGGATCGCCATCTTCAGCTGGTCGTTGTCGGCCTTTCCGAACAGGCCGCGCAGATATGCGGCGTCGTCGGTCGTCGCACGGTCGGAGTTGTAGCTGTTGATCGCCTCGACGCGGAGCGCGATCGGCGCGTCCTTGCGGTCGATCAGCGCGCGCATGCTCGCCCGGGCGCGGCCGTTGTCGCTCGCCATCAGCGCGCGGATCGCGGCGCGCTGCACGCGCTCGTCCTGCTCGCTGCGCAGCATCTCCTCGAGCGCGTTCACGCCGGCATCACCGGAGATGCGCGACAGATAGTTGATCGCTTCCGTGCGCACGGTGACGTTCGGATCGCTCTTCGCGACGTTGAGGAGGATCGGCGCCGACTCGTTGTCGGCGCGGCGGCCGACGATCATCACGGCGTTGCGGCGGAGTGATGACGAGCAGTCGTCCTTCTGCTCGAGCACGCGGCGGAGCATCGGGATCGCCTGCTGCGGGTCGATCTGGCTCAGCGCGTTGAGCGCCTCGGAGCGGACGGAGACCTCTTCCTGATCGCACGCCGCGCCTTTCGCCGCCGCCGCCTTCGCGACCTTCGCCGCCGCGTCGGCGTCGCCGCGCTGTGCCAGCACGCCGTTCACCCGCGCATAGAGCGCGACGATCTCGCTGTCGCTCGTGCGGCGGCTCTGGCCGGCCTGCGTGAAGCGCACGTCACCGTTCGTCGTGCTCGGATCGACGCGCGACGCGAGGGGCTCGAGGAGCTTCGACGCCTGACGGAGCTCCTCGGTCGTGCCGATCTTGTAGCGGGCCCACGCCTCCCAGTACTGCGCGTCATTCTGGTAGACCGACTTCGGATAGTTCTTCTGGATGTCGCCGAACATCCGTGCCGCGCGACCCCAGTCGCCACGGTTCAGCGCTTCGCGGGCGACGCGGTAGAGCGAGTCGGCGGGATCCTGCGGGGCCCACGCACGCGGTGCCATCATGCGATCGAAACGATCGCCCAGGTACATCGGCGCCATCGGCGTCATCGCGGCCATGGGTGCCATCGCAACCATCGGCGCCATCGGTGCCACCGGGGTCGTCGCGACCATCGGGGTCGGCGAGATGCCGAACGCGCGCGCATGCTCCCTTGCTTCGCGCTGCGCCTCGCGTGCCTGCTCGGCGCCCATGCGCTGGATTTCGCGCGACTGCTCGGCCGCCATCCGCTGCGCTTCGCGCGCCGCGGCCGACGGGATCGGTGTCTGCGCCGCCGCCGTGGCGGACGCGAAGAGGACCACAATGGGGAGCGTGATTCGTTTCATCGCTCGTCTCCTGTCAATTCGCAGAAATGTCGGCGACTGCGGTGCGCAGGCGCGGAATGACGTCGCGCTGCTCGAGCGCGCGGCTGATGAGATCCAGCTCGGTACGGCTGGTGTGATCGTTCTGGAGGCGGACGATCTGCACGAGCACGAGCTCGAGATCCTCGAGCAGGTCGTGCATCTGCGGATCGGACGCCGCGGGCGAGTCGAGCAGAAGTCGGGTCCGGCTGAGCAGCTCGTTGGCGCGCGACACGAACTGCTGGTCGGCGCGTCCGGCCTTCACTTCCGACGGCAGCGCGATGAGCAGCGCCGCGGTCTGTCCCAGATACTTCGACGTCTCCTCTTCATACGGAAGCGACTGCGCGACGCTCGCCGGCACGTTCGACGCGACCAGCACCGGCTGCGCCGTCTTCGTACCGAGCGACATCGACGCGCGGCCGATCGCGACACCGACGACCAGCGTGGCGGCGATCGCGAGCCACACCGTGTGGTTCGTCCGCTTCGGCGCCGACGCGTCGCGCGTCTCGATCGGACGTCCGGTCCTGGCATCGAACGCGGCGCGCTCGATGTCCTGCCACATCGCGTCGAAGTCTACCGTCGGCGGCGTTCTATACGTGTCCGCGGCGTCGCGCATCACTTCGTTGAAACGTTCGTCGTTCATGAATCAAACTCCGGGGCCAGGTCGCGGAGCGCGGCGCGAAGTTGCGCGCGCGCCTGCGACAGCCGGCTCTTGCAGGTTCCTTCAGCCACGCCGAGTACTTCCGCGATCTCGGTGTGGGTATAGCCTTCGATGTCGTGCATGATCAGCGTGGTGCGGTAGATCTCCGGCAGGTCGTCGATCGCGCGGTGCAGGCGCTCGCGCAGAACGGGGTCGACACCCGGGCCGTCCGAGCCGAACGGGTGGACGTCCTCGAGGTCCGTCTCCCGTTCCCTGAACCGTTTGACCTTGCGCATCGCGTTCGCCACCACGGTGACGGTGATGCGATGCAGCCACGTCGAGAGCGCCGAATCCCCGCGGAACTTTGCGAGCTGCGCGAACGCCCGAACGAACGTGTCCTGCGTGAACTCGCGCGCCAGATCGGCGTCGCCGGTCAACCGGAAGGCGAGCCGAAAGACCCGGGGCGCGTGCGCGTCGTACAGCTCGCGCGCGGCGATCCGGTCTCCGGCAAGCACCCGAGCGATCAAATCGGGCTCGCTCACCTGATAGGCTGAGGGGAAGGCAACGACTGGTCTGGTCACGTGTTGCGGGTTAGATGCACGATTCGCGAAAAGCGTTCGGTCGAAAAGGCGCGTCATCCGAGCGACGCGCAGGAGCCCTTTCAATGAGGGGTTCAAACCATCCGGCCCGCCCCGGCATCCAACTCCCCGGAACCTTTCCGGGGAACAGACCGTGCCCGACCTCGCCCTGCTGAACGGAACGCTGGACACCCTCGTCCTCAAGACACTGTCCTGGGGACCGCGTCACGGCTACGCCGTCGCCCGCTGGATCCGCGACACCAGCGACGGGACGATTCTCGTCGAGGACCGGGCACTGTACGTCGCCCTCCACCGCCTCGAGGAGCGCGGGTGGGTCGCCGCCTCGTGGGGCGTCTCCGACAATAACCGAAAGGCGCGCTACTACGAGCTCACCCCTGCCGGACGGCGCCAGCTCCGCCAGAAGGCCGCCGACTTCACCGCCTACGCGCACGCCGTCTTCAAGATCCTCCACACCGTCTGACGGAGCCGCCATGAGCCAGCCTCCCGAGCCCGCCCGCAAGCTCTTTCGAATCGATGCGACCCGCTCGACCGTCGGCCGCGACATCGACGACGAGCTGCGCTTTCATCTCGACGCGCGCACCGACGCGCTGATCCGCCAGGGCCATTCGCTCGACGACGCACGCCGGGTCGCCCTCGAGGAATACGGCGACGTCGCCGCCGCTCGCGACGAGCTCACAGCGATCGATCGCCGCCGCATCGGACGCGTCGCCTTCCGCGACACGCTCGCGTCGATTCTCCAGGACATTCGCTTCGCGCTGCGCGGACTGCGCTCGCGACCGGTATTCACGGCGACGGTGCTCTTCACGCTCGCGCTCGGCATCGGCGCGAACGTCGCGATCTTCAGCATCGTCGACTCGATGCTGCTGCGGCCGCTTCCCTATGCGCAGCCCGACCGGCTCGTCCATCTCTGGGAGACGTATCGCGGTTCGGTGGTCAACCGCTCCGAGGCATCGTATCCGGACTTCCTCGATTGGAAGACCCGCACGCGCACCTTCGCCGATCTCGCCGGCTATCAAGGCGGTGGCTTTCTCCTCGGCGGCGATCAGCCGGCGACGATCGGCGGCGCGAAGGCGACGGCGAACTTCTTCGACGTGCTCGGCGTTCGCGCGTATCTCGGACGCACCTTCGCACCGGGCGAGGACGCGGTCGGCGCGCCGAAGGTCGCGATGCTCAGCTACGGCTTCTGGCAGCGGCAGTACAACGGCGATCGCGCGATCCTCGGCCGCACGATCGTTCTCAACGGGACGCCGGCGACGGTGATCGGCGTTCTTCCCGAACGCTTCACCTTCGCGCGCCAGTCCGCCGCCGACGTCTGGACGCCGATCGACCGCGGCGCGCCGCAGCGCGAGCAGCGCGGCAACCACTGGCTCAACGTCGTCGCGCGACTAGCTCCGAGCGCGACGATCGCGTCGGCGTCGCGCGACCTCTCGGCGGTCATGCACGATCTCGAGCGCGAGTATCCGCGCAGCAACTCGGCGCGCGACGGTCAGGTCGTTCCGCTTCGCGACGAGCTCGTCGGCTCAGTGAAACCGATTCTCTTTCTGCTCTATGGCGCCGTGATCGTCGTGCTCGTCGTGGCGTGCGTGAACGTGGCGACCTTCCTGCTCATTCGCGCCGCTGATCGCCAGCGCGAGATCGCCGTGCGCGTCGCACTCGGCGCCGGACGCGGGCGCATCGTTCGTCAGCTGCTCACCGAGAGTGTGTTGCTGTCCGTCGGCGGCGGCGCGCTCGGCATCCTCTTTTCGGTCTCCGGCGTACGCGGTCTGCTCACGCTTCTGCCGACGCAGCCGATGCGCGGCATCCCGCCGATCACGAGCGTCGGCGTCGATGGATGGGTCGCGCTGTACGCGTTCGTGCTCGCGGTGATTGCCGGCCTCGCCTTCGGCCTCGCGCCGATCCCGGCGTTGCTGCGATCGCACCTGCACGACGCGCTGAAGAGCGGGGCACGCGGCTCGTCGAGTGGAACGCGCCGCCTTCGCGACGGACTGGTGGCCGGCGAGATCGCGCTCACCGTGATCCTGCTCTCCGGCGCGCTGCTCTTTGGCCGCAGCGTGATGCGTCTGTTGTCGATCGATCCCGGCTTCCGTCCGGAGCATCTGCTCACGGCGAACGTGGTCCTTCCGGCGAACAAGTATTCCGATCCGAACGCGCAGATCGACGCCTACCGTCACCTCGAGGAGCGCGTGCGCGAGATCCCCGGCGTCGAAGCGGCGGGCTTCGTCTCGAAGCTGCCGCTCGACTATGGAAACACTCTCGGCTTCTTCATCGTCGGACAACCCGCGCCCGACCCGGCGAATCGCCCCGAGGCATTCTACCGGCCGGCAAGCGTCGACTATTTCCGGACGATGGCAATTCCTGTCGTCGCCGGACGCGGCTTCGCATCGAGTGATACGCGCGATGCGCCGAACGTCATCGTGGTGAATCGCGCACTCGCGAAGGCGTACTTCAACGATCGCGACGCGGTGGGCCAGCGCGTCTCCAACGGCCAGGACACGCTCACGATTGCCGGCGTCGTCGGTGACGTGCCGATCGCCAAGGTCGAGGAGGCCGTCCCGCCGACGATGTACTTCCCGTTCACCCAAGCCTCGCAGTCGCAGATGTTCATGGTCGTGCGCAGCTCGGCCGACGTCGTCCAGCTCGCGCCGGCGCTCCGCCGGGTGCTCGCATCGGTCGAGCCGTCGGCGGCGATGACCCCGCCGCGCGCGATGGACGATCTGATCACCGAATCGCTGTCGGTGTTCATGCGCCGGCTGCCGCTATTCATCGTCGGCGCGTTTGCGCTCACCGCGCTGCTGCTCGCGATCGTCGGCATCTACGGCGTCGTGAGCTATTCGGTGGCGCAGCGCACGCGTGAGATGGGCATTCGCACCGCGCTCGGCGCGCAGCCGGGAACCTTGATGCAGCTCGTCGTCGGCCACGGCCTCAGGCTCGCGGCCGTCGGGATCGTCGTCGGAGTCGGCGCCGCGTTCTTCGCCGGACGCTTCGCCGACAAGCTGCTCTACGGCGTGCGCGTCGCCGATCCGACGACGTACGCCGTCGTCGCGATCACCCTTGCGGTCGTTGCGGTGATCGCGACGCTGTTCCCGGCCCGCCGCGCGACGCGCGTCGATCCGGCGGTGGCGCTGCGGTCGGAGTAGCGTCATCTTGTCGGCGCATTCTCACTGACGAGGAACGTTGCCCGAGCTCGCACGAAAACTCGGATTGTTCGACGCCACCATGATCGTCATGGGCGGCATCATCGGCGCCGGCATCTTCGTCAATCCGAGTGTCGTCGCACGACAGGTCCACACGCCGGGGCTCACCCTTGGCGCGTGGATCGTCGGCGGTGCGATCGCGCTCATCGGCGCGTTCGTGTACGCCGAGCTCGCGGCGCGGCGCCCGAACGTCGGCGGACAGTACGCGTACCTCCGCGATGCCTTTCATCCGATCGTCGCGTTTCTCTATGGCTGGACGCTGCTCCTCGTCGTGCAGACGGGTGGCATGGCCGGCGCCGCGATCGTGTTCGGCCGCTATTTCCGCGAGCTCACGGGACTCGGCATCTCCGAGCAGATCGTCGCCGCGTCGACGCTCGCGATCCTCACCGCCGTCAACTGCCTCGGCGTGCGCGCCGGCAGCAACGTGCAGAACGCGCTGATGGTGACGAAGCTCGCGGCGATCGCGATGCTCATCGGCGTCGGCCTGTTCGGCGGCGCGCCGGCGATGACTCACGTCGAATCGAGCACGCCGTCCGGCGGCCTCATTGGACTGGCGACGGCGATGGTCCCGGTGCTGTTCGCGTACGGCGGCTGGCAGACGGCGAGCTTCGTTGCCGGAGAGATGAAGGAGCCGCGGCGCGATCTGCCGCGCGGACTGCTGATCGGCGTCATCGGCGTGATCGTGCTTTATCTCACCGTGACGTTCGTCTGTCTGCGCGTCCTCGGCATCGACGCGCTCGCGCAGACGTCGACGCCGGCGTCCGAGGTGATGCGTCGCGTGCTCGGCGAGCGCGGCGCGCGATTGATCGCACTCGGCATCGCGATCTCCACCGTCGGATTCCTGAGTCAGAGCATTCTCACCGCGCCGCGTGTGTACTACGCGATGGCGCGCGACGGTGTGTTCTTTCGCGCCGTCGGCACGCTCGATCCTCGCACGCTCGCGAAGAACCCGGTGATGTTCGTTCTGGAAGTGGT
>CBHWBX010000027.1:0-17789 GCA_966111935.1 uncultured Gemmatimonadaceae bacterium | reverse complement strand
CCAGCCCCAGTTGTAGAACAGATAGGGCACGAGCTTGTTGCGCGGATCGCCTTCGATGCCGCTCCAGCCCCAGAACGAACGCTCGTTACGCACCGCCGGTCCGCCGCGCGTGCAGTTGTCGCAGTACGCGGTGCCCGCGGAGTTCACGCCCTGACCGAGGTGCAGCCACATGCTGTTCTTGAGCTGCATGTGCGCGTTCACGTTGCCGCCGGCGTCGGTGCGCAGGTTGTCCCAGGTGTAATTCGTCCACTCGTTGACGTTGAAGTTCCAGAAGCGATAGATCGACTTCGGCGTGTTCTGACGGTACTGGAACCAGAAGAACTGGTTGCGCTGGTTGGCGCGCGAGAGGAAGCCGACGTCGTTCACCTCGAAGCCCGGCGACTTCATTTGATAGCCGGTGTTGAACAGCGTGTTGCCGCCGCCGCGCTTCGAGATGCTGACCTGCGCCGAGTAGCCGCTCAGGCTCGTGAGATTCGAGTCGAGGGTGAAGCGATCGTCGGGGCGCTGATAGTTGTGGACGAAGCTCTGCTGGGTGAGGAGCATCGCTTCGGGCGAGCCGCGCACCTGGCTCGCGGCGTAGTAGCCGGCGATCTCGTAGGTCTTGTTGCGGAACTGATGGCGCGCATCGATGCCGCCGGCGATCGCGCTCGAGCGCAGGAGATCGTTCGACCAGCGGTCGTTCTGGCGCTTCACGCTCGTGACCATCGCGCCGATCGCGCTCTGGCCCTGGCGGAAATCCTGCTGCAGGCGGCCGACGAAGTAGTTCGTCTGCGGCTCGATCGTCTGATCGAGCGGCGAAAGCTCGCGCTGCGTCACCGCGTCGAGCACGCCGACGGAGAGGCCGTTGCCGAGTCGCCCGGTGAGCTTCGCCGCGCCGAGGATCGTCGACGACGTCGCGTTCTCGGGATCGGAGTACTCACCGGAGAGCTGTGGCGCGCGGCCGATGCGGCGCGAGTAGAAGAGGCCCGAGCAGCTGCCGTCGTTGCAATTGAGGTCGAAGCGGAAGAGGCCCTGTCCCTCGAGGAAGAACGGGCGTTTCTCTGGGAAGAAGGTCTCGAACGCCGAGAGGTTGAGGACCGACGGATCGGCTTCGACCTGGCCGAAGTCGGGATTCACCGTCGCGTCGAGGGTGAGGTTCGACGTGATGCCGTACTTCACGTCGGCGCCCATCGTCGTCTGGCCGCGCTGCGCCCAGCGGTCGGCGAGCTCGGTGTTGTAGCTCTTCGTCACCATGTACGGTGCGACCTCGAGCCGGCGCGGCGGCGCGATCCCGTCGATGCCGGCGAGATCGCCGAGCTGCGACGCGAGGCCGCCCTTCGTGCGCGAATACGCCGGCCACGAGTAGCGCTCGTTGAACCGGGCGACGTCGCGCCAGATCCCGAAGCCGAAGGTGTGCGTCTCTTCGTTGTTGAAGCGGAGCTGGTTGAGCGGAATGCGATACTCGGCGACCCAGCCGAGCGAGTCGATGCGCGTCGCGACGTCCCAGACGCCGTCCCACGAGGCGTCTTCCTCGCCGTCGTTGAGGATCGCGAAGTCGCGCTTCACGCCGGCGGGATTCACGGAGAGCTCGATACCGGTGCGGCGATCGTGATAGCCGTCGATGATCAGCTTGAGCCACTCCGACTGCGTGCGGACATCGCGGCGGCTGAGGAGCGCGACGATGCTGTCCGGATGCGGGTCGAAGGCACGGACGAGCACGTAGAGGTTGTGCGCATCGAACGCGACGCGCGCCTCGGTGCGGAAGCGGGGATCGCCGTTGTCCACGGGATCGAAGGTCCGGAACTCGGTGATCAGCTGCGCGGTCGCCCAGACCGGGTCGTCGCCGCGCCCGTCGATCACGGGTGCCTGCGCCGCGCGGGCAGCGACGGCGCGCGTCGCGGATGGCGCATGTTCGGCGGCGAGAGGCGCGCCGGCGGGTTTGACGAGCGCCGTCTCCTGCTGGGCGGAGGCGAGGGACGCGGCGCCGAGCAGCGCGAGCGCGAGGAGCGTGATGCGACGAGACATGGTTACGACTCGAGTGGGTGGGTGAGACTCCTCCTTGGACAGAGCTCACGGAAAAAGGGTTGGGACGGGCCGCCCGATATCGCATCGGAATTCGTTCGCGATTTGTTTCATTTAGTGGAAGCCGAGGGTTGTCCCGTCCTGCTCGGCGTGCGTAACTTGCCGCCGCCATCCCCGGCGACCGGCACGCGACAGGGAGAGGGACCTCCATGACGGCACAACAGCGAAACCCCGAGGATCGTCCGGTCGCGGCCCTGCTCGCGCCGGACATCATCGCGCTGCTCGATGAGTCGCCGGCGGACATCCGTGCCGAGACCGAGGAGATCCACCCCGCCGATCTCGCCGACGTCGCCGAGCTGCTCGAGCGCGAGCAGGTCGAGAAGTTCCTCGCCGCGCTCGGTCCGGAGCGCGCGGCCGACGTGCTCGAGTACCTCGACGAGGAGCTGCGCACGGAGCTGATCGAGGCGATGACGCCGCGCCAGGCGGCGGAGCTCGTCTCGCAGATGACGCCCGACGATCGCGCCGACACCCTCGACGAGATCGACGAGGAGCACGCGGAGGACATTCTCTCCGAGATCCCCGCGGAAGCGCGCGAGGAGACGGAGCAGCTTCTCTCGTACGAGTCGGACACCGCCGGCGGTCTGATGACGACGGAAGTCGTCACCGTGTCGGCGGACATGTCCGTCGAGGCGGCGCTGGACAACGTGCGCACCGTCGCGCGCTCGGGAAAGAAGGAAGCGATGAACACGATCTACGCGACCGATGCGCGCGGACGCGTCGTCGGCGTGATGTCGCTGCGCGAGCTGCTCGCCGCGCCGTCGGGGGCGAAGATCAACGACATCGCCTGGTCAGAGGTCGTGAGCGTCTCGCCGAACGCCGACCGCGAAGAGGTCGCGCGGGTGATCGCGAACTACGACTTGCTCGCGGTGCCGGTGGTCAGCGAGTCGGGGCACGTGATGGGCGCGGTGACCGTCGACGACGTCATCGACGCGATCCAGGAAGAGCAGACGGAAGACGTCCAGAAGCTCGGCGGTATGGAGGCGCTCGACGAGCCGTACATGCAGATGTCGATCGCCGGCATGCTGCGGAAGCGCGCCGGGTGGCTGTCGATTCTGATGGTGAGCGAGATGTTCACGACGTCGGCGCTCCAGCATTTCGACGTCGAGCTGCAGAAGCTCTCGGTGCTCGGGCTGTTCGTGCCGCTCGTCATGAGCTCGGGGGGCAACTCCGGCTCGCAGGCGACGTCGCTGATCACGCGCGCGATGGCACTCAAGGAAGTGCAGCTCGCCGATTGGTGGCGCGTCGCGCTGCGCGAGATGCCCTCGGGGATCGCGCTCGGGGCGATCCTCGGTGCGATCGGCGTCTTCCGCATCGTGACGTGGCAGCACCTGGGACTCTACGACTACGGGAAGAACGGCGTCCCCTATCAGCTCGTGGCGACGACGATCTTCTTCGCGCTGATCGGCATCGTCACCTTCGGGTCGCTCGCCGGCTCGATGCTGCCGTTCGTGCTGCGGCGTCTCGGGTTCGATCCAGCCAGTGCCTCGGCCCCCTTCGTTGCGACGCTCGTCGACGTGACCGGTCTGATCATCTATTTCAGCGTCGCCCTGGCCGTGCTCGGCCGGTTCATGGGCTGACGCCGGCCGTTGCTTCATTAGCTTTCGGGCATGGAAAAACTCAACCTGACGATCGAAGGCATGACCTGCGAGCACTGCGTGCGCGCGGTCCGTGGCCGACTTGAACAGACCCCGGGCGTGAAGGTGAACGACGTCCAGGTGGGCTCGGCGAAGATCGAATACGATCCGTCGAAGACGAACGTCGACGACATCGAGATGGCGATCGCCGACGAGGGCTACACGGCCTTCGAGGAGTAGCCGTGCGGATCGTCTCCCTGCTCCCGGCGGCGACGGAAATGGCGTTCGCGCTGGGATTGGGAGACGCGATCGCCGCGGTGTCGCACGAGTGCGACTACCCCGATGCGGCTCGCAATCTGCCGGTGGTGGTGCGCAGTGCACTGTCGCTGGCCGCGCTCGCGCCGAACGAGATCGACAGCGTCGTCGCGGCGGCGATGCGCGACGCCGGAACGCTGTACGCCGTCGACGAGACGCTGCTGCGCACGCTCGCGCCGACGCACATCCTCACCCAGGATCTCTGCCAGGTCTGCGCACCGTCGGGCAACGCGATTACCCGTACGCTCGCGACGCTTCAATCATCGCCGGAAATCCTCTATTTCACGCCGCGCACGCTCGCCGACGTCCACGACAACCTGCGCACGCTCGGCGACGCGACGGGACGTCGCGCCGAAGCGGATGCCATCGTCGCGTCGAACGAAGCCCGCCTCGCACGGATCGCCGCGCGGGTCGCGACGATCGGCGCGCGTCCGCGGGTGTTCTTTGCCGAGTGGACGGATCCACTGTATTGCGCCGGGCACTGGATCCCGGAGATGATCGAGCTCGCCGGCGCGACGCCCGTGGTTGCACGCCCTGGCGGCGAGTCGGTGCGCGTCACGCGCGACGAGGCGCGGGCATCGGAGCCCGATGTGGTGATCGTCGCGCCGTGTGGGTTCTCGATCGACGACGCCGTGCGGCAGGCGTCGCTCGTCGACGTCCCTGCTGATCGCGTGTTTGCGGTCGACGCGAACGCGTACTTCGCGCGGCCGGGTCCGCGCCTCGTGGACGGCGTCGAACTGCTCGCCGCGCTGCTTCACCCCTCCCTCTTCGAGTGGACGGGTGCGCCTACGGCGTATCGCCCTGTGGAGAGCTAGGCACGCACCGGCACCTTCACCGCCTGCGTCTGCGAGAGGCCAGCCCCTTCCGTGTGGTCGAGCAAGGGGCTGATGATCCCCGACTCGAGCCAGGCGTGCTGCCCCTTCATGACGTTCTGCGCGACCGTGTACATCTCGCGATCGTAGGCGCCGTAGAAGTTCGCGAACAACGCCTCGATGCGCTGGCGCGCGGCGCGGCAGAAGAGGTCGGCGAGGGCGATGGCCTCCTTGTTTCCCTGCTTCGCGAGCATGTTCGCCTTCACGCACGACGCGGCCATCGCGAACAGCTCGGCGCCGATGTCGACGGCGCGGAAGAGGACGAGCTGGCGTCGCTCGAGCTTGGGGCCGAGGCGGACCATCGCGTGGAAGATCGCGCGTCCGAGCTTGCGGGTGTGACGCTCGGCGAAGCGCATGTGCGCGGCGAGCGGGCCGAATTCAGAGAATGACCCGGGCACCTGTCCCTTGCCCACCCAGCGCGCCGGATACCACGTGGGATAGAACTTCATCACGCGGCCGAACGCGGCGGCCTTCTCGCTGCCCTTCGCTTCCTTGTCGACGAGCGCGAACGCGGTCTTGAAGTGATGGTCGACCGCCTCGCGGGCGATGAACAGCCGCATGATCTCCGACGAGCCCTCGAAGATCAGGTTGATGCGATTGTCGCGCATCGCGCGCTCGATCGGGAACGGACGCTCGCCGCGGGCGCGCCGCGAGTCGGCGGTCTCGTAGCCGCGGCCGCCGCGGATCTGTAGCGCGTCGTCGACGATGTGCCAGCCGTGCTCGGTGTTGTACATCTTCGCGATCGCAGCCTCGAGGCGGATGTCGTAGTGCCCCTGCTCGGCCAGTCCGACCGTCAGCCCGGCGATCGACTCCATCGCGAAGGTGTTGGCGGCCATCATCGCGACCTTCTGCG
The DNA here is from genome assembly GCA_966111935.1 of uncultured Gemmatimonadaceae bacterium. GTDB lineage: Bacteria > Gemmatimonadota > Gemmatimonadetes > Gemmatimonadales > Gemmatimonadaceae > JAQBQB01. The sequence continues at coordinate 12,114 of CBHWBX010000027.1, read as the reverse complement.
CGACCGCCTCGTGCTTGCCGATCGGCGCACCCCACTGCACGCGCTCCTGCGCCCAGGTACGCGATGCCTGCAACATCGCCTTCGCGCCGCCGGCGGCGCGCGCGGGAAGCGTGAGGCGTCCGGTGTTGAGCGTGATCAGCGCGAGCTTGAGTCCCTTCCCTTCGCCCCAGATGACGTTCTCGCGAGGGACGTGGACGTTGGTGAAACGAATGACGCCGTTCTCGATCGCCTTGAGCCCCATGAAGCGGCAGCGATGCACGACCTCGACGCCAGGATAGTTCGCCTCGACGATGAACGCGGTGATCTGCTTGCGCTGCTTGCCGTTCACGACGGCGTCGGGCGTGCGCGCCATGACGACGAACAGCTCGGCGCGCGTGCCGTTGGTGCACCAGAGCTTCTCACCGTTGAGGATCCAGTGCTTTCCGTCCGCGCTCGGCACCGCGTTGGCGTGCATGTTCGCGGGATCGGAGCCGGCGTCGACCTCGGTGAGCGCGAACGCGCTGATCGCTCCCTTGGCGAGTCGAGGGAAGTACTTCTTTTTTTGCTCCTCGCTGCCGAACAGCTTGAGCGGCTGCGGCAGTCCGATCGATTGGTGCGCGGACAGGAGCGCGGTGAGCGAGCCGTCCTTCGACGTCACCATCGCCATCGCCTTCACGTAACTCGTGTACGAGAGCCCGAGCCCACCGTACTCGGTCGGGATCTTGATCCCGAACGCGCCCATGTCTCGCAGCTCCTGCACGTACTCCTCGGGAATCTGCCCGGTGCGATCGATCATGTCGGAATCGACACGCCGCAGGAAGTCCGAGAGCCGGTCGAAGAAAGGCTGCGCGCGCGCGGCTTCGTTCGGATCCTCGACCGGGTGCGGATGAATCAGATCGAGCCGGAATCGGCCGAGAAAGAGCTCGCGAACGAAGCTCGGTCCGGACCATTCGCTCTCGCGCGCCGCCTCGGCGACGTCGCGGGCCTCCTTTTCGGAAGCAAGACCACCAGCGGGCTGTGACATGGGTTACTCACAGAAAGGCGTGCGCGGAGCCAGACTGAAGACGGCGAAGATGCCCGTCATCATTCATGGCTCCGTTTCTTCCCCTGAATTATGCATCCTCCGCGCCGGAACAGGACTACCGACCCGCAGGGCGTCGCCGATCGGCTCGTTGATTGGCTGTTGACCCATTGCCCGTTCACGACGCTGACCGTGCTGACCGTCATCGTGGTCGGCCCGACGGTCGGCCCGCTCCCCGATCCGCTGCTCGTGGCGATCCCCGTGGTCGTCGCCGATGTCGCGTTTACGCTGATGCGCCGCTGGACGTCATCCTGAGCTCACGCGCGACGACGAACCCTGCCCCGACGAGGGCCACGAGCGCGAACCCGAACCACTGGAGCGCGTAGCTCAGATGCGGGCCCTCGTCGAGCGGTGGGACGGTGAGGCGGGCGATGCGATCTTCGCGCATCACCGAATCGCCGATCATCACGACGTAGGAGGTCGCGACCGGATACGGGATGGCCTTCGCGACGACGTCGTGTCCGAGGTGCGAGAGAATCTTCGGTTTCGTCGTATAGGTCGCGCCGGCCGCGTACGGGAAGGTCTGGACGAAACCCTCGAACGTCGTGTCCCGCTCGCGCCACTTCGCTTCGTCGACCGTCGCGCCGTCCGGGGCGTAGATCCAGCCGCGGTTGACGAGCACCGCCGTGTCGTGGCCGGCGATGCGGTACGGCGTCAGGAAATTCACGCCTGGCGACCCGCGATGGGTGCGGGCGGCGTAGATCAGCTCGTGCGCGTAGTCGGGCGAGCCGGTGATGCGCACCCGGCGAAAGCGCTGCACCGCGGTATCCGCGGGGAGCGAGAAGAAATCGGTTTCCGTGGAATCGATGCGCGAGCGCACGAGTGCGTTGCGCGCCTGCCGCTCGTGCAGCCGGCTGATCTGCCAGATGCCGAGGCGCACGCAGACCGCCGCCGCGAAGACGGCGAAGGCGAGAAACAACTTGAGTCGGATCGAGCTCAACGAACGTCTACGTCGAAGGCGGTGGTTGGGACTGCGGCGGGAAACTTCAAAGTTCTTTAAAACAGCGTCATCTGCTCGCCGATCTGCTCGGGCTCCGTCGACTGCTGGCCGAGCAGCCGCTGGAGCTCGCGCGCCGACTGCGGCGAATGGCCGGCGAAGTGGTTGTTCACGTACACGAACGCCTCGCGCTGCTGTTCGGCGTACGGCCAGAGTACCCCCGTCCACCCCTCGAGCTCGCGTGTGCGATCGATCTGGATGCGCGAATAGTCGACGATCGACTGGTCCTGACCCATGAGGCGGAGGTAGGTGAAGTCCGCGGTCGGGCGCGACGCGAGCTGCATCATCTGCTTCCGCGGGATCCACTTGCCATCGCTCAGCGCCAGCGCGACGCCGTGCTCGGCGAGCAGGGCGAGCACACCTTCGTTGATCCAGCCGCGCTGGCGGAATTCCATCGCGAAGCGAATGTCGCGCGGCAGCTTCGGCAGAAACTGCGCGACGGCCGGTAGCTCGGTGGGACCGAAGTCCGGACCGAGCTGGATGAGCACCGGACCGAGCTTTGGCCCGAGCTCGCGCACGGTGTCGAAGAACTGTTTGGCGAGCTCATCGACGCCACGGAGACGCCGCTCGTGCGTGATCTCCTGCGGCAGCTTCAACGAGAAGAGGAAATCGGCCGGCGTGCGATTGGCCCATCCGCGCACGGTCTTCACCGCGGGGATGGCGTAGAAGGTCGAGTCGACTTCGACGGTGCTGAACGCGCGAGCGTAGGTCGAAAGAAAATCGGCGGGGCGAGTTCCTTCGGGATAGAAGGGTCCCACCCAGGCGGAATAATTCCAGCCCTGTGTGCCGATGTGGAGCTTCGCGTCCATAGATGGAATCGGCATGGTCACGGCAAATCAGTCAAGTGCAGACGGGATCGGTTCTTGCGCCGATCATACCCCGTACACCTTCGGGAGATCGGCAATGAAAGACCGCGATGATTCGATCGACGGACGTCTCGAGCGTGCAAAGGACGCGCTCGGCGGACACGACGATCACCCGAGCTTCGGCGACGAGCTCGGCGAAGCGACGGGAGGGATCAGCGGAGTGCTCGTCGGCGCAGGCATTGGCTCGGCGGCGGGGCCGGTCGGCACGCTGATCGGCGGCATCGCCGGCGCGCTCACGGGATGGTGGGCCGGACGCGCGGTGTCGGAGGCAGCGAGCTCGCTGACGCACGAAGACGAAGCGTACTATCGCGAGCATTACAACGGGCTCGAGTCGCGTCCGGCGGATCGCGCCTACGACGACGTGCGCGGCGCGTACTACCTCGGCCACATCGCGAGCCAGAATCCGAACTATCGCGAGCGGATGTTCACGGAGGTCGAGCCGGAGCTCGAGGAAGGATGGGCGCCGTACGCTGATCGCTACGGCAACTGGGCGTCGGTGCGTCGCTATGCCGAAGAGGGATTCACGCGCGGGCGCTCGCGGCTCGACGACAAGGCGCGGCGCGCGGTGGATGAGCAGGAGGCACGGACGCCGACGGAGCGGGACGACAGTCGCGCGTAGCTACCGGTAGGTCTCGAAGAAGCCCGAGCCCTGACCGCTGATGCGCCGGCCGCCGATGCGGCCGGCGATCGTCATGAGCCCCTTCATCTGCACGAAATACGGTCGCGAGAGCGCGCGGGAACCGAGCGCGTCGCCGCGCTCCACCGATGCGCGCGTATCAGTGGCCGTCGCATCCTCGACCGTCAGATCCACGCGCAAAGTGTCGTCGCCGCGGACGTCGACCATCGTCGCGCGCGACGGGACTCTGATCTCACGGCCGCCGATACGCACGACACGACCGTCCTCGTACGCGATCGTACGCGGCCGAAACAATCCGAGAAAGCCGAGCGAGTCCGTCACGTACACGAACAGCGGTTGCGTCGCGACGACGCTGTCCGTCGGCTGCACCCGACCGTAAAGCAGCGTGAACTCTCCGGCGCGCGAAGCTCCCCACTCCCACGTCACACCACGCCAGACGCCCCAGTTGTGATCGTGGTAGCTTTGCGCGCCATCGAACTGTTCACACCTCACGTCGACGCAGATCGAGCCGGTCGCATCGGCACGTAGCCCAGGGACGACGTAGCCCGACACGCTCTCGCCACCGGACAGCTCCGCGCCGGGAAAGTACGCGCCCGGCGAGGGTGCGACGGTGAGCGCGACCTCGACCGCGCCGCGTCCCTGTTCGTCGACGGCGTGCGCACGCACGGCGTAGCGGCCATCGGCGAGCACGGTCACGCTCGACTCGCCGATCCGAAGATCGGCGTCGCGCGTCGAGAAGCGCACGCGATCGGGGAGCGACGTCGCCACGTAGCGGCGCGATGCGCCGCCCTGTTCATGCAGCGTGACGAGCACCTGCCCGCCCCACTGCCCATTCGGCACCGCACCGCCGACGATGAAGGAGATGAACGCCCACCGCTTGCGGTCCGCCGACAGCACGTTGAAGTAGTGCCATTCCGCCCACGTCGGGTCGCCGTGCGCCGACGCCGGGGGTAGATGGAAATGATCGATGTCGTGGCGCAGCTCGTCGGGGAGCGGATCGCGCCAGCGACGATCGGCGCCGTCGTCGTTCCAGGCGCCCGCCGCGAGCGAAGGCATCGCACCGACAGCGATGGTGCGCGACGGAATCTCCCCGCTCGCGAGCACCGGCACTTCGCGGCCGTCGGCCAGGCGCGCGTAGAGCAGCTTCCCTTCGATCTGCGGGGCTGCCGCGGCGATATCCGTGGCAAGGCGCGGCGACGCGAGCAGCTGCCGGTAGATGAATCGTGCGTGATCGATCGAGAAGAACAGGCCGCCGAGCCCGCCGGTCTTCATCACTTCAACGTCGATCCCCTCCGGCAGGACGGTCACCGATCCGCCGCCGACGAGCTTCTCGTCGCGCGCCTGCGAGAGCAGCGCCTCGCCGATCGACAGCAGCACGATCATCACGCCGACGCCGAGTGCGAAGCCGAGCAGCAGGAACGCGGATCGCCACGGCTTGAGGATGAGGTTGCGGAACGCCAGACGCTCGATCACGCGCCGTCCTGCCGCCGGTCGTCGACGACGACGCCGTCGCGCATGTGCACGACGCGACGCGCGGCGAGCGCGAGGTTCTCGTCGTGCGTCACGACGAGGATCGTCGTCCCGTCGCGGTTCACCTGCGCGAGCAGCTCGATCATCTCACGCCCGGTCCGCGCGTCGAGCTCACCGGTGGGCTCGTCGGCGAGGAGGATGCGCGGGCGATTGGCGAGCGCGCGCGCGATCGCCACCCGCTGCTGCTCGCCCCCCGACAGCTGCGACGGCCGGTGGTCACGACGCTCGCCGAGTCCGACGTACGCCAGCAGGTCGCGCGCACGACGACGACGCTCGGCGGTGGAGACGCGCGCCTCGGCCATCGGCAGCTCGACGTTCTCGAGCGCGCTGAGCGCCGGCATGAGGTAGAACCGCTGAAAGACGAAGCCGATGTGCAGCAACCGAAAGCGTGTCGCGTCGCGGTCGGACATGCGGTCGATCCGCTCGCCCCCGATCGTCACGGTTCCTTCGTCCGGACGATCGATGCCGCCGAGCAGATTGAGCATCGTCGACTTGCCGCAGCCGGAGGGGCCGACGATCGCCGCGTAGTCGCCGGCGGCGACGTCGAGCGAGACGCCGCGCACAGCGCGGACGAGCTCCGTGCCCATGTGATACTCGCGACGCAGATCGCGAGCGGAGAGCAGCGCGTCGTTCAACCGATCGCTTCCTCGCGCAGCGTCATGGCGATCGGCAGCGAGGCGCCGCGCCACGACGGGTAGATGCCGGCGAGCACGCCGGCGACGGTGAGCAGGCCGAGCGCGGTCCAGGCGTCTCGCGGCTCAAAGAGAAAGAAGTCGATCGCCGCCGGGAGCCCAGGGAACGACGCGAGGATCGAGTTCAGATAGCGCGCCGTGCCGAGACCGAGCACGAGCCCGACGAGCGCGCCGACGACCATGATCACGATCCCCTCGAGAACGATCTGGAGGACGATGCGTCCCTTCGCGACGCCGATCGCGCGCATGACGACGATCTCGCCGAGCCGCTCGTTCACCGAGACGGTCACGAGCGTCGTGACGAGCAGGAATCCCACGGTGAGGCTCACGGCGCCAAGGATCAGCGCGAGCTGGCGAAAGTAGCTGAGTCGCTCGTCGACCTGGCGCAACGCCGTCTCGGTCGAGATCGCGGTGACGCGCGGCAGTGCGTGCTCGATGTGCGCAAGCACGCTGTCCACGTTGGCCTGGTGACCGGCGCGGACCATGAACAGCGACACACGATCGCGTGCCTGCTCGCCGCGCATCGCCTGGAGCGTCGCGATCGGCACGGCGACCGCGCGCTGGCCGGTCGCGGTGTAGAGAAAGTGCGCGCGACCGACGACGGTCATCGTCCGCTTGCCGGCGAAGGCGCGCAGCTGCGGGTCATAGCCGGCGGCCGCGCTGATCGTATCACCGACGTGCACGCCTGCGGCCTCGAGAAAATCGTTGCTGGCCACGATCTCGTCCGGCAACGCCGGCTCGCGTCCGCCGGTGAGCTCGTAGTCGCCCTGGACACGCGCGTCGACGCCGATCGCGGTCGCGCTGACGATCCGGTCACCGCCGCGGTCGACGTGCAGCTGGCCGCCGAGCACCGGGCTCACCGTCTGCACGCCCGGAATGCGCTGCAGCGTCGCAAGCGTCGCGGCGGCGTCGGGGATCGTCGCGTCGGTATCGAACGGCAGCGTGCCCTTCGGCGCGATGCGCAGCTGGAAGCCGCGCGACAACAGCAGCTCGCGGAACGATGCCCGCATCCCGCTCGACAGCATCACCATGTCGAGGAGCATCGCGGCGGAGACGGCGACGCCGAGGATGGCGAGGAGCGTCCGGGTGCGGTGCCGGGTGAGCGTCGCCCAGGCGAGACGGAGGAGCATCAGGCGCGCCGGCCGGTGAGCAGCTCGAGCGGCGGCATGTGCACGAGCCGTTGCGCGGCAATGAAGCCGGCGACCAGCCCGAGCACGAGCGACAGCCCGACGGCGAGGACGACGATGTCCGGCGTCACCATCGCGAAGGCGAGCGGCGTGCGGTACACGCCCTGGTAATGCCAGTTGATGATCCGCGACGAGACGTAGCCGAGCACGACGCCAATGGCGCTGCCGACGGTCGCGACGAGCGCCGCTTCGATCATCACCGAACGGACGATCGAGCGTCCGGAGATTCCCATGAGCCGCAGCGCGGCGACGTCGCGTCGTCGCTCATCGACTTTGAGAAGCATGATACACAGCAGGAAGATCGCGCTCGCGACGATCGTGATGACGCCGATCGCGCGATGGAAGCGGCTGACGACGACGAAGGTCCGCGATGTTTCGACGGCGATGTCGCGCGAGCGGTAGGCTCGGAACCCGAATGCCGCGGAATTGATCGCCCGCGTCGCGCTGTCCGCACCATTCGGTCCGTGCGTCGCGATGGCGAACCGATCGACGCGATCGCCGTAGCCGACGAGCGACTGGAGCTCGTCGAGGTGCATGCGCACGCGATACTCGGCGCGCGCGACCTCGGATGGGTCGGCGCGGCGTCGGATCAGTGCCGCGATGATGACGGTGTCGCCGGCCGCGCCCGGCGTCGGAGTGAGGACGATTCGGTCGCCGACGGCGAGACGGGCGTCAGCGGCGAGCCGCTCGTCGATCGCCACGGTGCGTGGCGGCCGGCGAGGCGGTGTCGAGTCGATGAGCTGGAACGTCGTGAGAGCGACCGCGAGCAGCGCGGGGTGCATGCCGAAAGCTAGCGCCCCGCGGTCGCGCGGCCGCGGCTACAGCGTGAGCGTCGCGCGCGTCTGCTCGAGCGTGTACGACGGCTCGGTGAAGGAGCCGAGCCCCTTCTTCACGAGATAAGCCGCGAGCCCGAGCTCGACGACTCCGGTGACCAGCGCACCGACCCACATGTGGCCGGCCGCAAGGCGGCCGATGAGCGTCGCCAGAAGCAGCGTCGCCGCGACCAGCGCGACTATGCCGATACCGAACGCGACGCCGAGCCAGAGCACGCCCTTCCCGGCGCGCGAGACGTTCTCCTTCGCCTCGAGCTTGGCGAGCCGAACCTCGTCGGCCATGAGCCGCTTCGAGTCGTCGCCGAGTCGGTGTATGAGATCTGGAATCCCGATATCGGGGTCAATCGGCAGTCGCTGTGCGCCCATCCGCTCCTCGAGTTCAACTGTTTCGCTTTGGGGAGGGGCAAAGAATGTTCCGCGGGTTTGTTTCTCGCGGCGGACGGGAATAGTCTTGGGGTGCATGCCTCGCCCGCTGAAACTCGGACCCGTCACCATCCGATCCCCCATCGACCTGGGGTTCCTGATCGGCGCCGTGGCCCTCGTCGTCGTCGGCTGGGAGGCGCATCGCTCGTCGGTGCAGCAGCGCGACGAAGCGGTTCTCATCAGCCATACCTATGAAGTGCTGCGGACCCTCGACCAGCTCGCCTCCGAGCTGAATCACGAGACGAGCGACAGCACGCTGATTCACATCGCCGCGGGGCTGTCGCGACTGCAGCTCCTCACGGGCGACAGCCCGTCGCAGGAGCAACGGATCGATCGGCTCCGATCGGTCCTCGACGTCGCCCACCCGGAGGCGGCCCAGCAGGTCATTCACGAGATGGCGGGCGAGGAACAGCTGCTCCTCGCCGCCCGCCGCCAGTCGACGAACGCGTCGGCGCGGCGCGCGACGACGGTCATCGTGCTCAGCACGGTGCTCGCGCTCCTGCTCATGGCGATCGCGCTCGCGCTGCTGCACGACGATCTGCGCCGCCGGCGCTCGGCCGAGATCGCGCTCACGGAGAGCGAGGCAAAGTACCGGGTGCTCATGGAGCAGGCGGCGGACGCGATTCTCATCGTGAACTCGGAGGCCGTGTGCGTCGAAGCGAACGCACAGGCCGCCGTGATTCTTGGACGGCCCCAGGCGGAGATCGAAGGGCTGCCGCTCAAGGCGTTCGTGCGCGGCGACGGTCCGTCGGTCGGGCCGGTGCTGCCGATGCTCCGCTACGGCCACGTCACCACGGGTGAGTTCTGGGTCGTGCGCCCCGACCGCAGCCGCGTCGCCGTCGAGATCCGCGCGACGATGCTCGAGGACGGCCGTGTGCAGGTGATCGCGCGCGACATCAGCGAGCGCAAGGAAGTCGAACGGGTGAAGGACGAGTTCGTATCGGTCGTCAGCCACGAGCTGCGCACGCCGCTGACGTCGATCCGCGGCGCGCTCGGGCTACTCGCGTCCGGCCGCCTCAACGACGCGCCGGAAAAGCGGCAACGGATGCTCGAGCTCGCCACGTCGAACACCGACCGGCTGATCCGGCTGATCAACGACATCCTCGACGTCGAGCGCATGAGCTCGGGCGGGATGTCGCTCGACAAGACCGACGTCGACGCGCGCGAGCTCGTCGCGCAGGTGGTCGAAGCGCTGCGTCCAATCGCCGACCGGCAGGGGGTGACGATCGTGACCGACGTCGCGCCCCTCCACGTGCACGCCGACGCCGACCGGCTCACCCAAACCGTCACGAACCTCGTCGACAACGCGATCAAGTTCTCGCCGAGCGGGTCGACGGTCGACATCTCGGCGATGCGCAGCGGGCGGTTCGCCGAATTCACCGTTCGCGATCACGGGCGCGGGATTCCGGCCGAGATGCGCGAGTCGGTGTTCAATCGCTTCCAGCAGGTCGACAACTCGGATTCGCGCGAGAAGGGCGGCACGGGCCTCGGGCTCGCGATCAGCCGCGGGATCGTCGAGCAGCACGGCGGCCGAATCTGGATCGACCCCTCTACGACAGAGGGGACGGCGTTCCGGTTCACGATCCCGCTCACCGACGAGGAGCGCGCGACGACCGGTACACCCGGAGCGCCGCAGGTGCTGGTGATCGACGACGACGCCGATCTCCTCGAGGTCATGCGCACGGCGCTCGGCGATCGCGGATACAAAGTCATGAGCACACGGCACGGACGGGAAGCGATCCAACAGTTCAACGAGCGTGGCGCGGACGTCGCCGTCGTCGACATCGTGCTGCCGGATATCAGCGGATTGCGGGTGCTGCGGCACATTCATTCCAAGTGTCCCGCGACGAAGATCGTCGTCTATACGGCGACGTATCTCGAAGGGGCGGAAAAGGACTTCATCCGGGGGATCGACGCCGTTATCGTCACCAAGGGCCGTACGTCCCCGGACCAACTCGCCGACGAGGTCGACCGGCTCGTGAGCTCACGGACGCCGACCGTCGCGGCCTCACGTGTGACGCAGGTGGAATGAGCAAGACACTGCTTCTGATCGACGACGACGACGACATCCGCGAGATCGCCCAGCTCTCGCTGGAGATGCGTGCCGGCTGGACCGTCCTCGCCGCATCGTCGGGCGCCGAAGGCATCGCGCTGGCGACGAAGGAACATCCCGACGCGATCCTCCTCGACGTGATGATGCCGTCGATGGACGGCCCGGCGACGCTCGCGCAGCTGCGCGCCGACGATCGCACGCGCGGGATTCCCGTCGTGTTTCTCACCGCCAAGGCTCGTCCGGCGGAGCGCGATCGGCTCGCGGGGCTCGACGTCTCCGGCGTCCTCGCGAAGCCGTTCGATCCGATGGCGCTCGCCGACCAGCTGCGCGCCACCCTCGGGTGGACTGAGTGAGTGAGGAATCGATAAAGTCCGCGATGGCGGCGCTCTGGGAGCGCTCCCGCGAAACGATTCTCGGCCGCGTCACGGTGCTCGAAGGCGCCGCGCTCGCGATGCTCGGCAACGAGCTCACCCCGGAGATGCGCCTCAATGCCGAGCGTGAGGCGCACAAGCTCGCGGGGGCCGTGGGCACCTTCGGCTACTGGGAGGCGTCCGCGCTCGCCCGTGAAGCGGAGATGCTCCTCTCGGGCACCGACCCGATCCCGTCGTCCGACGTGTTGAAGCTGTCGAACCTCGCCGTCCAGCTGCGCCGCCAGCTCGAGGGCGACGCGACGCCGCAGACGGAGACCCCGACGGCGACGGAAGAGCCGGAGACGCCCAGCGCGCCACGCGCGAAGCTGCTCGTGATCTCGCGCGACCGCGAGTTCGCCGAGCGTCTCGCGTTCGACGCGCGCACGCTCGGCGTCGACGTCCTCGCCGCGCGCACGACGGCGGATGCACGCACGATGCTCGGCGGTCCCGTGAATGCCGTCGTCCTCGATCTGTCGCTCGACGGCGCGGGCGTTCCCTTCCTCGAGGAGCTCCACACGGCGCGGCCGACGCTGCCGGTGGTCGTCGTCTCGAACGACGGCGAGTTCCAGGACCGCGTCGACGCCGCGCGCCTCGGGGGACGGAGCTTCCTCCAGAAGCCGGTGCGTCCGTCGCAGATCCTCGACGTGCTGCGCGACGCCCTCGTGACGGCGCGCGACGAGATGCCGACGATCGTCGCGGTCGACGACGACGCCGATCTGCTCGCGCTGATCGAGGCGCTCCTCGGCCCCGTCGGCGCGCGCGTCGTGAAGTGCGACGATCCGCTGCGCGCGCTCAACTTCCTCGTCGAGCATTCGCCGGACCTCGTCATTCTCGACGTCGACATGCCCGAGCTCAACGGCATCGAGCTGTGCAAGGTGCTCCGCAACGATCCGCGCTGGGCGTCGGTGCCGATCATCTTCCTCACGGCGCGCAGCGAGCAATCGAACGTGATGCGGATGTTCGAGGCCGGCGCCGACGACTTCGTGTCGAAGCCGGTGCTCGGCCCAGAGCTCGTCGCGCGCGTGCGCAATCGCCTCGAGCGCACGCGGATGCTGCGCCTCGCCGCCGACGTCGACAGCCTCACCGGCGTCGCGACGCGCCGGCGCGGGATCGAGGTGCTCGAGCGCTTCTTCCGTCTCGCGCAGCGGCAGCGCCAGCCGATCTCGGTGGCGGTGATCGATCTCGATCACTTCAAGCAGGTCAACGACCGCTACGGCCATCTCGTCGGCGACATGGTCCTGCGCCGCGTCGCGTCGATCCTCTCGAGCTGCTTCCGCGGCGAGGACATCGTCGCGCGGTGGGGCGGCGAGGAGTTCGTCGTCGCGATGTACTCGATGCCGCTCGATGCCGCCGTGCGCCGACTACAGGTTGCGCTCGAAAAGCTGCGCGCCGAGCCGTTCGAGGCCGCGGACTCGACGCTGCACGT